>NZ_JBFNXQ010000004.1:0-123155 GCF_041018925.1 Geodermatophilus maliterrae | reverse complement strand
CCGCGGGCTGCTGGCGGCCGCCCTGGGTGCGGCCGCGGTCGCGGTCGTCGTCGCGACGCTCATCGGCCGGCGACGGGCGATGCGACGACCGGTACCGGCTCCTCCGGGACGACGGGGACCGCCTGCTGCAGGGACGGCAGCATCGCGGTCCAGGCGGCCGTGAAGAAGGCGAAGCGGACCACCAGGTTGATCCACACCAGCGTGCCGACGGCGCCGCCGAACGCCGACGACGTGACGTTCCCGGAGATCAGCGAGAGGTAGAGGCTGCCCAGCAGCTTCATCACCTCGAACCCGGCGGCCCCGAACAGCGCCCCCGGCAGCAGCAGCCGCACCGGGTGCGACGTCGAGGGCACCACCCGGAGCAGCCACAGGAAGACCAGGACGTCGCCGGCGAAGGCCAGCGCGAGGCCGAGGGCGGCGGTGAGGAAGGCCAGGCCCGGGGCGCCCTCGATGCCGAGCAGCGAGAGCACCCAGGAGGTGGCCCGCGTGGCGAAGCCGGTCAGGCCGATGCTGGCCAGGCCGGCGGCCCCCAGGGCGACGAGGGCGACGACGTCGGCCAGGTTGTCCCGCCAGAACTCCGGCTCGTCGGCCTCGCCCTTCCAGGTCCGCTCCATGCCGATGCGCAGCTTGTCCATGGCCCGCAGGCCGGCGTAGAGGAAGCCCGCCGCGCCGAGCAGCGTGGTGATGCCGGCCGCGCCCACCGCCGAGCGCAGCTCGCTGACGATCTGCCGGCCGGTCGCGCCGGGGAACGCCTCGCGGACGGCGGTGAACAGCTCGCGCTGCAGCAGCTCGTCGCCCGAGAGGACCAGCGCGGTGACCGAGGCGGCCAGCAGCAGGACGGGGAACAGGCCGAGGAAGACGAAGTAGGTGACACCGGCGGCCATGAGGTCGCCCTGGGTCCGGGTGTAGCGGCCACCGGCCCGGGCGAGGTGGTCGAACCACGGGCGGCGACGGCGCTGCGCCTCCACGACCGCGGTGATCCGGCCGCCGACGCCGGTGACGCGCTCCCACGGACGGCGGAGGGCGGTGCGGGCGGCGGTGCCACGGGTCGCGTCGACGATCGGCGGCCGGTCGTCCGGAGGTGCACCCACCGGACCCAGTCTGCGCTCCCCGCGGTGTGCCCGCGCGGCGGTCAGGAGCGGTGCGGCGGGCCGGTCAGGGGGTACTCGCGCGCCACGGTCCACGTGCCGGCCGGGGTCTGCTCGAACTCGGTGAACGAGGAGACGCGGAACTCGGCGGAGAGGTCGGCCAGGCCGGTGTAGGCCAGCTCGAGCATGTCGCGCGGGACGTCGTGGGCGACGGTGACGTGCGGGTGGTACGGGAAGGACAGCGAGCGGGCCAGCGGCCCGGAGCGGACGTCGGAGGCCAGCAGCTCGCAGTTGCCGATGCCCTTGGCGACGGCGACGAAGACGACGTCGGAGACGGGCGTGAAGGTGCCGGTGCCCGACAGGTGCATCTCGAAGGGCGGGTGCCCGGCGGCGACGCGGGCGAGGTGCTCGGTGATGGCCGCCCGGTCGTTGCCGGCCACCTCGGTGGGCGGCAGCAGGGTGACGTGCGGCGGGACGAGCGTGGCCTGGGCGTCACCCACCTTCGCCCGCCAGTCGACCAGCACCTGCGCCCACGGCTCGGGGATCGGCACCAGCACACCGACGACGGAGGTCTGCGGCAGCGGCGTCAGGCTGCGCCCGACGAAGGTGTCCGCGTTCACGCCCCCGCTCCCGCCGGCGGCAGGAAGCCGACCCGCTCGTAGACGTCGCGGACCGTCTGCCCGGCGACCTCCCGGGCCCGTGCGGCCCCGCGGGCCAGCACCCGCTCCAGCTCGGCGCGGTCGTCGAGGAGCTGCCGGGTGCGCTCGCGGACGGGGACGACGAACTCGGTGATCACCTCGGCGAGCTCCTTCTTGAGGTCGCCGTAGCCGCGGCCCGCGAACCGCTCCTCCAGCGCCGGCACCGGCGTCCCGGACAGCGCGCTGTGGATGGTCAGCAGGTTGGTCACGCCGGGCTTGCCCTCGGGGTCGGCGACGACCTCGCGGCCGGTGTCGGTGACCGCCGAGCGGATCTTCTTGGCCGTCACCCTCGGGTCGTCGAGCAGCAGGACGCAGCCGGCCGGCGGCAGGCTCTTGCTCATCTTCTTCTCCGGCGACTGCAGGTCGAGGACCTTGGCGCCGCCCTCGGGGATGCGGGCGCTGGGCACGGTGAAGGTCTCGCCGAAGCGGCCGTTGAACCGGGTGGCCAGGTCGCGGGTGAGCTCCAGGTGCTGCCGCTGGTCCTCACCCACCGGCACCTCGTCGGCCTGGTAGACGAGGATGTCGGCGGCCTGCAGCACCGGGTAGGTGAACAGCCCCACCGAGGACCCCGCGGTGCCCTCCCGCTGGCTCTTGTCCTTGAACTGCGTCATCCGGCTGGCCTCGCCGAACCGGGCCAGGCACTCCAGCACCCAGGACAGCCGCACGTGCTCGGGGACGTGGCTCTGCACGAACAGGCTGCTGCGGTCGGGGTCGACGCCGAGGGCCAGCAGCTGGGCGGCCGCGGTCAGGGTGTTGCGCCGGAGCTCCTCCGGGTCCCAGTCCATCGTGATCGCGTGCAGGTCGACGACGCAGTAGAAGGCCTCGGCCGTCTCCTGCAGCGCGACCCACTGCCGCAGCGCGCCGAGGTAGTTCCCGAGGTGGAACGAGCCCGCTGTCGGCTGGATGCCGGAGAGCACACGGGGCGATGGCATGTGGGGCGGTGGCACGTCGGCCATCAAACCAGCCGGGCTTCAGGCGACCGGCGCGCCGGTGCGCACGTCGCCCAGCGCCGTCAGGAACAGGTCGTCCTCCTCCGGCGTCCCCACCGTCACGCGGATCCCCTCACCCGCGAACGGCCGGGTGATGACCCCGCGGGCCTCCAGGGCGGCGGCCACCTCCGCGGTCGGCTCCCCCAGCGGGAGCCAGACGAAGTTCGCCTGGCTGTCGGGCACCTCCAGGCCGCGCCCGCGCAGCGCGGCGGTGAGCCGGTCGCGCTCGGCGACGACGGCGGCCACCCTCCTCCTGACCTCGTCCTCGCTGGCCAGCGCGGCGACGGCGGCGGCCTGCGCCAGCGAGGAGACGCTGAAGGGCACGTGCGTGCGGCGGACGGCGTCGGCGACGGCGGGGTCCTCGGCGACCAGGTAGCCCACCCGCAGCCCGGCCAGCCCCCACGCCTTGGAGAACGTGCGCAGCACCGCGACGTTCGGGCGCCCGCGCATCAGCTCCAGGCCGTCGGGGACGCCGGGGTCGGTGACGAACTCGCGGTAGGCCTCGTCGAGCACCACCAGCGCCGTCTCGGGGACGCGGTCGAGGAACCGCTCGAGCTCCGCGCGCCGCACCGCCGTCCCGGTGGGGTTGTTGGGGTTGCAGACGAAGACCAGCCGGGTGGTGTCGTCGACGGCGACGGCCAGCGCGTCGAGGTCGTGCGTGTCGGGCGCGCCGCCCGGCCGCGACGGTGCCAGCGGGACGGGCACCGGGCGCGCGCCGGCGACCTGGGCCAGCAGCGGGTACATCTCGAACGACCGCCAGGCGAAGACCAGGCCGGTGCCGGGATCGTTGAACGACTGGGCCAGCTGCTGGCAGAGCATGACCGCGCCGCACCCGGGCACCACCTGCTCCGGCGCCACGCCGTAGCGCTCGGCGAGGGCGGCGGTGAGCACGGTGGCGCCGTTGTCGGGGTAGCGGTACGTCTCCCCCGCGGTCGCCGACAGCGCCTGGACGACGGCGGGCAGCGGCGGGAAGGGCACCTCGTTGCTGGCCAGCTTGACCGCGCGGTCGACGCCCAGCTCGCGGGCGAGGTCGGCGGGGTTGCGCCCCGGCCTGTAGGCCGGCAGCGCCTGCACCGCCGGACGTGCGCTCACCACGGCAGGACCTCCAGGGCTACGGCTCCTAGGGTGGCCCCATGCGCGTACTCGTCGCCGGTGGGGCCGGCTACATCGGCAGCGTAGTCACCGCCGCCCTCCTCGAGGGCGGCCACGAGGTGACCGTGCTCGACGACCTCTCGACCGGGCACGCCGACGCCGTCCCCGACGGCGCCCGGTTCGTCCAGGCCACGCTGCAGGAGTCGGCGCCCGTGCTGGCCGACGTCCGGCCCGAGGCGGTGCTGCACTTCGCGGCCAAGAGCCTGGTCGGCGAGTCGCAGGTGAAGCCGGAGATCTACTGGGAGCACAACGTCGGCGGGTCGCTGGCGCTGCTCGAGGCGATGCGGGCGGTCGACTGCCGGCGGATCGTCTTCTCCTCCACCGCGGCCACCTACGGCGAGCCCGAGGAGGTGCCGATCCGCGAGGACGCGCCGACCCGGCCGACCAACACCTACGGCGCCACCAAGCTCGCCGTCGACGCGATGCTGACCTCCTACGCCACCGCGTACGACTTCGCCGCGGTGAGCCTGCGCTACTTCAACGTCGCGGGCGCCGCGTACGGCCTGGGCGAGCGGCACACCACCGAGACCCACCTCATCCCGATCGCCCTGCAGGTGGCCGCCGGCACGCGCGAGACCATCACCGTCTACGGCGAGGACTACCCGACGCCCGACGGCACCTGCATCCGCGACTACATCCACGTCTCCGACCTCGCCGACGCCCACCTGCTGGCCCTGACCGCGCCGCAGCCGGGCGAGCACCGCGTCTACAACCTGGGCAACGGCACCGGTTTCTCGGTGCAGCAGGTGGTCGACGCCGTCCGCGAGGTGACCGGCCACCCGGTGCCCGTGGAGGTGGGCACCCGCCGGGCCGGCGACCCGGCGCAGCTGGTGGCCGCCAGCGACCGCATCCGGGCCGATCTGGGCTGGACGCCGCGGCACACCGACCTGGCCGGGATCGTCCGGGACGCGTGGGACGTCGCCCAGAAGCGGGGCTGAACCGGACCACCCGGACAGCCGGGGCTGCTGGAGGACCCTCCTGCCCCCCACCGCCCGCAGGCTGGCGGCGGGCCCTGCAGACGGGCCGTCAGCCGGCCGGCTGGTCCTCGCCGGCCGGCTCCGGGTCGGGGGCGCGGGAGACCGAGAGGCGGGCGATCCGCCGTCCGTCGAGCTCGAGCACGGTGAGCGTGCGGCCCCGGGCATCGACGCCGTCGCCCACCTCCGGCAGCCGGCCGAGCTCGGCGAGCACGTAGCCGGCGACGGTCTCGTAGGGCCCCTCGGGCAGCCGCAGGCCGGTGACCTCCGCGAAGTCGTCGAGGTTGAGCAGCCCGTCGACCTCCTGCGGCCCGCCGGGCACCTCCTCGCCCTCGGGGGCGACCTCCTCGTCGTACTCGTCGTAGATCTCCCCGATGACCTCCTCGATGAGGTCCTCGAGGGTGACGATGCCGTCGGTGCCGCCGTACTCGTCGACGACGACCGCCAGGTGCTGGTTGTCCCGGCGCATCTCCGACAGCGCCGTCAGCACGCCCGCGGTGCCGGGCAGCCGCTTGACCTCGCGGGCGAGGTCGCCGACCGTGGCCGCGCGGCCGGCCGGGTGGGTGGGCAGCAGCAGGTCGCGGACGTGCACGAAGCCCACCACGTCGTCCTGGTCGCGGCCGGCCACCGGGTAGCGCGACCAGCTGGAGTCGGCGACCTGGCGTGCCGCGCGGCTGACCGTCGTCGAGGCCTCGAGGAACTCCACCTCGGTGCGCGGCGTCATGACCTCCCGCACCTCGCGGTCGCCGGCACGGAAGACCTCGTCGATGAGCTTGCGCTCGTCGCTGCTCAGCGACTCGTGCGCGGCGACCAGGTCGCGCAGCTCCTCCTGGCTGATCGCCTCGCCGCTGGCCTTGGGGTCACCGCCCAGGAGCCGGACGAGCACGTTGGTGGACGCCGACAGCAGCCAGATGACCGGGCGGGACAGGGTGGCGATGGCGTTGAGCGGGCGGGCCACGAGCAGCGAGAAGCCCTCGGCGCGCTGCAGGGCCAGGCGCTTGGGGGTCAGCTCCCCCACGACCAGCGACACGTAGCTGATCGCGACCGTCACCAGGACAAGCGCCAGAGCCTCGGCGACGCCCTGCCCGACGCCGCGGCGCACCAGCCAGTCGCCCAGCGGCTCGGCCAGCGTGCTGGCACCGAACGCGGCGGAGAGGAAGCCGGCGAGGGTGACGCCCACCTGGACGGCGGCGAGGAAGCGGTTGGGGTCCCCGAGCAGGCGGGCCAGGGCCTGTCCGCGGCGGCCGCGCTCCGACAGCGACCGGACCTGCGCCTCCCGCAGCGAGACCAGCGCGATCTCCGCGCCGGCGAAGGCGCCGCCGACCAGGACGAAGACGACGACCATGACGATGTCGAGCCAGACGTCGCTCACCGGCGGCGTGCTCCTCGGTGCTCGGGGGATGGCGTCTCGGGGTGGTGGCCGGCGTCCATGCTGCCGGGGACGGTCCCGCGAGCCCACACCGGTGTCCCCGGCAGGTCGGCGAGTGACCTCGGTCACACCACCCTGCCGGGGGGCCGTCAGCTACGGCTAGTCTCGACGAAGTCACACGTAGTGACATGTCGACTCCCGTGAGGTCCCCCCACGTGCGCCACCGCCGGTCTTCCCCGCCGCCCTCCGTCCGTCGCAGCCGCGCCTCCGCCCGGCTGGCTGCGCTGCCGCGTGCCGTCCTCGTCCGCCGCGGCGTCCTGCCGGCGCTGCTCGTCGCGCTCGCCGTCGCCGGGATCGGGCTCCTCGCGCCGCTGCTGGCCGCGGGTCGCGGTGGGCTGACCACGGCCGAGTCCGCGGCGACGGAGGCGGCGGCGGAGGCGGCGGCGGAGGGCGCCTCGGACGGTGCGACGCGCCAGCGCACCGGCGTCGTCGAGATGGGCGTCGACGGCGAGCCGAGCGCCCCCGGGACGACGGCCGGGTCCGGTCCGGCCGGGACGTCGTCGCCAGGGACGGGCCCGGGTGAGCCCGCGCCCGCGGCGGGCTCGGCGACGGACGACCGGTCGCCCCCCGGCTCGCCGGTGCCCGGGTCGTCCGCGGCCGGGTCCCCGTCCCCCGCCGCCGGGTCCTCGTCCCCCGCTGCCGGGTCCTCGTCGTCCGCCGCCGGGTCGCCGTCCGCGTCCGGTTCCTCGTCGGGGTCGTCGTCGGGGTCGTCGTCGGGGTCGTCGTCAGCGGGCTCGTCGTCCGCTGGCTCGCCCTCGTCGCCCGCTGGCTCGCCCTCGTCCTCGGCCGGGTCGTCGTCCGCTGCTGCGTCGTCCGCTGCAGGGGCCTCCGCGACCGCGCCCGGGACGGCGGCGACGCGGACCGCGCCGGTCACCTCCACCTCGCCGTCGGCGACGAGCGCGTCCGTGCCGGGGGCGGCCGCCGCGCAGACGGTGCTGGAGCTGGTCAACGAGGCCCGGGCCACCGCCGGCTGCGCGCCCGTCGTCGCCGACTCGGGGCTGGCGGCCGTCGCCCGCGCGCACAGCGCCGACATGCGCGACCGCGGGTACTTCTCGCACACCACCCCCGACGGGCTCTCCCCCTTCGACCGGGCCGAGGCGGCCGGGATCGACCACGCGCGGGCGGAGAACATCGCCCAGGGCCAGCCGGACGCCGCCGCGGTCGTGCAGGCGTGGATGAACAGTGCCGGCCACCGGGCGAACATCCTCGACTGCTCGCTCACGACGCTGGGCGTGGGCGTCGCCGAGGGCCCCGGCGGCCCCTGGTGGACCCAGCTCTTCGGCGCCTGACCCGGCTGGCGGGGAGCACCTGCACACGGGCGAGGGGCTGCGCCGGCCGCCGGAGGTCGTCGACCGTCACGTGGAGGACCACCCACCCCGCGGCGTCGAGCCGGTTGAGGCGGCGGCGTCGTCGAGGAGGGTCTGCCGCTCCGCGTGCCACAGCCCGTCGTCCTCGATGGCCACTCGCAGCTCGGGGTAGGCGAGGTCGACGCGCGCGACGAAGCCCTCCGCGTCCCGGACGACGTGCTGCGCCACAGGTGGCATGCCGGCCCGGCAGAGGAGCAACCTGAGCCGCGTCTCCTGCGGTGACGCGGCCAGCCCGTCGGCGACCGCCGCCACCCAGCGCGCCCGGGCGCTCCCCCGGCACCTCGGGAGCAGGGCCGCGGCCGCGCGGACGTCGTCCCGCGGAGCCAGGCCCGCCTGCACCGGACGATCGAGCAGGACGACGGCCTCGTCCCGGTCCCCGAACCGGATCAGGTCGACGGCGGTGTCGGCGCGAGGGAGAGAGCGGCACGGTCCGTGCCGCACCAGGTGCTGACCTGGTAGCAGGGTGCGGACACGGACGCCGGCGTTCCAGCGCTGCCCGCCGGGCAGCACCGCCTCGACCGGGTCCTCGGGACCGGCGATGTCGGGGACACCCGACAGGACCGCAGCACTGCGGCCGGTGAAGCCGCCACCCGCGGGGAGCGCCAGGCCCGCCGCGCTGACCAGCAGCCGGTGGGTCACGGGCACCGAGGCGTCGGCGTGGGCGTGTCGCCACAGCCGGCGCCACGCACGGCTGCGCAGCTGCCCGTGCGTCAGCCGGCCCGCTCGACCGCGGTCGTCCCACGGAAGACGCGACCCTGCGACTGCGGCGGGCGCGACGGCGGGGTGGGCACGGGTCGACCCCGCCGCCCACGGGCCGCTCCCACGGCGCCTGTCCGCAGGACGAGGACACGGCAGTGGCCCCTCAGACGCGCTGAGGGGGCCACTGCCGTGTGCTCGGCCCCCCTGCAGGGCCCTGCCGCGAGCCCGCGGGCGGTGGGGGCAGGGGGTCCTTCCTCAGGGCGTCGATCAGGCCGTCGATCAGGCCGTCGATCAGGCCATCGATCAGGCCATGGCCTTCTGCAGGTTGGTGTCGATGGCCGCCAGGAAGTCCTGGGTGGTCAGCCACGGCTGGTCCTTGGAGATCAGCAGCGCGAGGTCCTTGGTCATCTGGCCGCTCTCGACGGTGTCGATGCAGACCTTCTCCAGCGTCTCGGCGAACCGGGTCACCTCGGGGGTGCCGTCGAGCTTGCCGCGGTGGGCCAGGCCCCGGGTCCAGGCGAAGATCGACGCGATCGGGTTGGTCGACGTCTCCTTGCCCTGCTGGTGCTGCCGGTAGTGGCGGGTCACCGTGCCATGGGCGGCCTCGGCCTCGACCGTGCGGCCGTCGGGGCTCATCAGCACCGAGGTCATCAGGCCCAGGGAGCCGAAGCCCTGCGCCACGGTGTCGGACTGCACGTCGCCGTCGTAGTTCTTGCACGCCCAGACGTACCCGCCCTCCCACTTGAGGGACGCGGCGACCATGTCGTCGATGAGCCGGTGCTCGTAGGTGATGCCGGCCTTCTCGAACTGGTCCTTGAACTCGGTCTCGAAGACCTCGGCGAACAGGTCCTTGAACCGGCCGTCGTAGGCCTTGAGGATCGTGTTCTTGGTCGACAGGTAGACCGGGTACTCACGGTTGAGGCCGTAGTTCATGGAGGCCCGGGCGAAGTCGCGGATCGACTCGTCGAGGTTGTACATCGCCATCGCGACGCCGCCGCCGGGCGACTGGAACACCTCGTGCTCGATCGGCGCGGAGCCGTCCTTCGGCGTGAAGGTGATCGTCAGCGTGCCCTCGCCGGGGAAGCGGAAGTCCGTGGCGCGGTACTGGTCGCCGAACGCGTGACGGCCGACGACGATCGGCTTGGTCCACCCGGGCACGAGGCGCGGCACGTTCTGCATGATGATCGGCTCGCGGAAGATGACGCCGCCGAGGATGTTGCGGATCGTCCCGTTCGGGGACCGCCACATCTTCTTCAGGCCGAACTCCTCGACCCGCGCCTCGTCGGGCGTGATCGTCGCGCACTTGACGCCGACGCCGTGCTGCTTGATCGCGTTGGCGGAGTCGACGGTGACCTGGTCGTCGGTGGCGTCGCGGTGCTCGATGCCCAGGTCGTAGTACTCCAGGTTGACGTCGAGGTACGGCAGGATCAGCTGGTCCTTGATGAACTGCCAGATGATCCGGGTCATCTCGTCGCCGTCGAGCTCGACGACGGTGCCCTCGACCTTGATCTTGCTCACGTCAGACATTCCCTCTCCACAGCTCCGACCCCTCGGGCCGGAAGTCGGTCAGGTGGGCGGTCGGGACCACCCTCACAGGTCGGCCACGTCGGCCTGCTTGGCCCGCACGGCCTCGGCCGCCTCGCGCAGGCCGGACAGCTCGCTCTCGGACAGGTCGCCCTCGACCACCCGGCGCACCCCCTCGCGCCCGATCTCGGCCTCGACGCCGAGGTAGACGCCGGAGATGCCGTACTCGCCGTCGACCCACGCGCAGACCGGCATGACCGCACCGGAGTCCTGGATGACCGCGCGCGCCATGCGGGCGGCGGCCGCGGACGGGGCGTAGTAGGCCGAGCCGGTCTTGAGCAGCGCCACGACCTCGGCACCGCCGTTGCGGGTCCGGTCGACGAGGTGCTCGATGCGGTCGGCCGGCAGGACGTCGGACAGCGGCTTGCCGTCGACGGTGCAGCGCGAGGGCACCGGCACCATCGTGTCGCCGTGGGAGCCGAGGGTCAGGGTGCGCACCGAGCCCACCGGGACGCCGAGCTCCTCGGCGACGTTGTTGGTGAACCGGGCGGTGTCGAGCATGCCGGCCTGGCCCATCACGCGGTTCCTGGGGAAGTCGGTGGCCAGCTGGGCGAGCGCGGTCATCTCGTCCAGCGGGTTGGACACGACGATGACGACGGCGTCCGGTGAGGTCTGCGCGACGTTCTCGGCGACCGACCGGACGATCTTCGCGTTGGTCTCGATGAGGTCCATGCGGCTCATGCCGGGCTTGCGCGGCAGACCCGCGGTGATCACGACGACGTCGGACCCCTCCGTGCCCGCGTAGGACCCACCGCCGACGCCGACGACCTTCGTCTCGAAGCCCTCGATCGGCCGGGACTGGTTCATGTCGAGGGCCAGACCCTCGGGCTTGCCCTCCACGATGTCGGTGAGCACGACGGTCTCGAAGACGTCGTACTCCGCGAGACGGAGGGCGGTGGTCGAGCCGTAGAAGCCGGCACCGACGACGGTGACCTTGCCGTTCCTGGGCTGCTCTGCCATGGGCGTCAACCTAGCGCCGCCCGTCGGTGGCCGCGCCCCGCGGTCCGGTGCACTCAGTCGCCCGGGACCGTGAGCACCAGCACCGTCAGCGCGACACCGGCCCCGCCCACCAGCACGACGTCGACCGGACGGCTGCGGACGGCGAGGAAGCCGACCCGCCGCAGCGGCAGGACCAGCCGCAGCAGCGCCGCCCCCACCAGCGCCAGGCCGACGACCAGCAGGCCGCGCCGCCAGTGCTCGAGGGCCACCATCGCCAGCCCCACCGCGACCACGACCAGCACCGCGAACAGCGGCAGCTGGCGCAGGAGCCCGGCCAGGAACGGCCGGCGCGTGTAGAGCGGGGGACGTGTCACGACGCGGCGAGCACCTCGGCGCCGGCGGCCCGCTCGGCGGCCAGGACGACGTTCTGCAGCAGCATCGCCCGGGTCATCGGGCCGACGCCGCCGGGGTTGGGGGCCACGTGCCCGGCCACCTCGGCGACGTCGCGGGCGACGTCCCCGGCGATCTTCCCGTCGACCCGGCTGACGCCGACGTCGAGCACGGCCGCACCCGGCCTGACCATCGCGGCGCTCACCAGGCCGGGCACCCCGGCCGCGGCGACGACGACGTCGGCGGCGCGGACGTGGGCGGCCAGGTCGCGCGTGCCGGTGTGGCAGAGGGTCACCGTGGCGTTCTCGCTGCGCCGGGTGAGCAGCAGCCCCAGCGGGCGGCCGACGGTGATCCCCCGGCCGACGACGACGACCTCGGCGCCGGCGATCGCGACGCCGTACCGGCGCAGCAGCTCGACGATGCCCACCGGCGTGCACGGCAGCGGCCCGTCGACGCCGAGGACCAGCCGGCCGAGGTTGACCGGGTGCAGCCCGTCGGCGTCCTTGGCCGGGTCCATCGCCTCCAGGACGGCGTACTCGTCGACCTGCCGCGGCAGCGGGAGCTGGACGATGTAGCCGGTGCACGCCGGGTCGGCGTTGAGCTCCTCGACGACGGCGAGGACGTCGGCCGGCGTCGCCGTGGCGGGCAGCTCGCGCTGGATGCTGGCGATGCCGACCTGCGCGCAGTCGGAGTGCTTGGCGTCGACGTACCAGCGGCTGCCCGGGTCGTCGCCGACCAGGAGCGTGCCCAGGCCCGGTTGGTGCCCGGCCGCCGTCAGGGCCGAGACCCGTGCGGTCAGCTCCTGACGGATGGTCGCTGCGGTCGCCTTGCCGTCGAGGATCGTCGCGGGCACGCGGACAGTGTGCCGGAGGCACCCCCGGGGCGGGCTCGACGGCCCTACCCTCACAGGCGGGGAGCGCAGCCCCGCACTGCCGACCCGCACGGCCGACCGCCAGGAGAGAGCAGATGACCGAGCGCGACCCGTCCACCCGTCAGGTCGGCGGCGAACCGCCGGCCGACGACTGGCGGGAGCAGACCACGCCGGGTCTCCTCCCCGTCGGCGGTGGCGCGTCCTCGGTGGACCCGGGCGGGTACGGCTACCCGGGCTCGGGCCAGAGCTACTCCACGACGCCCGACCACCCGACCAAGCCGGTGATCGTCCGGCGTCCCGACGGGCTGGCCGGGCTGCTGCTCCTGCTGGCCGGCGTCGCCGCCGCGGTGAGCCTGGTCCTGAGGTGGCTGCGGGAGCCCGGCGACATCGGCTGGGACCTCGTCCGCCGCGGGTTCGACGAGTTCGGCGGTGGCTTCGGCGACCTCGTCGGCTCCGGGTTCTGGCAGCCGCCGGCCGTCGTCCTCGGTGGCGGTGTGCTCTTCGTGCTCGGCCTGCTGCTGTGGCTGCCGGCGCGCACCCACCGGTTCCTCGGCGTGCTCGCGCTCTTCGTCAGCCTGCTGGCGCTGGCCGCGGTGCTGGTCCCGCTGGCCTCGGAGAGCTGGGACCCCGGCGCCTTCCGCCTCGGCTTCTGGTTCGCCTGCGCCGTCGGCGCCCTCGGTCTCCTCGGCGCCCTCAAGGCCATGCTGACGGGCCCCAGGTACGGCACGCGGTGACAGCGCCGTCCTCCCGGACGGCACCGCCCTGACTCCGCCGTCCTCCGCAGCCGGCTCGCCTCCGGTGCGTGCGTGCACGTCCGCGGACGTGCACGGTCACCCGTCGACGAGCGCTCCGTGCGCCGCTGCCACCTGGACGGCCTGGACGAGGTCGAGGCGGACGCCGGTGAGTTCCAGGGCACGCCACGGCAGGGCCTCGGTGGCCGCGCCGCGCAGGTCGCTGCCGCGCAGCTTCGTACCGCGCTGCATGCGGGCACGGTCGAGGTCGGCGCCGGTGAGGTCGCACTCACGCAGGTCCGCGTCGGTCAGGTCGGCCTCGCGGAAGCGCTGACCGGACAGGTCGCTGCCCGAGAGGTCCACGCCGCGCAGCGAGGTCCAGCTCCAGTCCGAGTCCGTCGTCGTCAGCGGCCGGAGCACCGCGCCCACGAACTGCGAGCCGGTCAGCTTGCAGCCCTCCCAGACGACGTCGATCAGCCGGGCGCGGTCGAAGCGGCAGGACAGGAACGCCGACCCCCGGTGCCGCGAGCCGCTCATCCGGACGCCGGTGAGGACGCAGGAGTCGAACACGCAGCGCCGGGTCACCAGCTCGGTGAGGTCGGCGTCGTCGAAGCGGCAGCGGGTGAACGTGACGCCGTCGAGCTCGGCGCCCCACCAGTCGGCCCGGGCGAGGTCGACGTCCTCGACCTCCTCCCCCGGTTCCGGCGGACGGAGGTGCGGCCGTGGCCCCGTGTAGGGGCCCGCGCCGAGCTTGCGAGGGGTGGGGGGCACGGGGTCCTTCCTCAGTGGGCGAAGTGGCGGGTCCCGGTGAGGTACAGCGGGACGCCGGCCGCCCGCGCCGCGTCGACGACCTCCTCGTCGCGCACCGAGCCACCGGGCTGCACGACCGCGCGGACCCCGGCGTCGAGCAGCACCTGCAGGCCGTCGGCGAAGGGGAAGAACGCGTCGGAGGCGGCCACCGACCCGGTCGCCCGCTCCCCCGCCCGTGTCACGGCGAGCCGGGCGGCGTCCACGCGGTTGACCTGCCCCATCCCGACGCCGACGGTCGCCCGGTCGTGCGCCAGCAGGATCGCGTTGCTGCGCACCGCCCGGACGCTGCGCCAGGCGAACACCAGGTCGTCGAGGCCGGCGGCGTCCAGCGGCTCGCCGCAGGCCAGCGTCCAGGTGGTGGGGTCGTCGCCGTCGGCGTCGATGCGGTCGGCGCTCTGCAGCAGCAGCCCGCCGCTGACCGGCCGCAGCTCGACCGCGGGCCGGCCGGCCTCGGGCAGCCGCAGCAGCCGGATGTTCTTCTTCGCCGTCAGCACCTCGATCGCGTCCTCGGTGAACGACGGCGCGACGACCACCTCGGTGAACACGCCGGCCACCTGCTCGGCCATGGCGAGGTCGACCTCGCGGTTGGCCGCGATCACCCCGCCGAACGCCGAGACCGGGTCGCAGGCGTGCGCCTTGCGGTGCGCCGCGGCGATGTCGGTACCGACGGCGATGCCGCACGGGTTGGCGTGCTTGATGACCGCCACGCACGGGTCGGTGTGGTCGTGGGCGGCCCGCCAGGCGGCGTCGGTGTCGACGTAGTTGTTGTAGGACATCTGCTTGCCGTGCAGCTGCTCGGCGTGCGCCAGCCCGGGCTGTCCGCTGCGGTAGAGCGCGGCCCGCTGGTGCGGGTTCTCGCCGTAGCGCAGCACGTCGGCGCGCTGCCAGCTGGCGCCCACCCACGTCGGGAAGCCCGACTCGTCGTCCGGGGCGAGCACGTTGCCCATCCACGAGGCGACGGCGATGTCGTAGGTGGCGGTGTGCCGGAACGCGGCGGCGGCCAGCCGCTGCCGCTCGGCGAGGGTGAACCCCCCGCCGGCGACGGCGGTCAGCACGTCGCCGTAGCGCGCCGGGTCGACGACGACGGCCACCGACGGGTGGTTCTTCGCCGCCGCGCGCACCATCGCCGGGCCACCGATGTCGATCTGCTCGACGCACTCGTCCGGCGTCGCACCGGAGGCCACGGTGTCGGGAAACGGGTAGAGGTTGACCACCACGAGGTCGAAGGCGGCGATGCCGAGCTCGTCGAGCTGCTGCACGTGCTCGGGCCTCCGGCGGTCGGCCAGGATGCCGGCGTGCACCGCCGGGTGCAGCGTCTTCACCCGGCCGTCGAGGCACTCGGGGAAGCCGGTGACCTGCTCGACCGGCGTCACCGGCACGCCGGCGTCGGCGATGCGGCGGGCCGTGGCCCCCGTGCTCACCAGCTCGACGCCGGCGTCGGCCAGCCCGCGGGCCAGCTCCTCGACACCGGTCTTGTCGTAGACGCCGAGCAGCGCGCGGCGGACGGGCGTGCGGGCGGCGTCGGGGGTCTCGGTCATCGGGGGCTCTCCTCCGTCGTCCCGGTGACGAGTCGCGCCACCGTCTCCATCAGGAGCGTGCGCTCCACGGCCTTGATCCGTTCGTGCAGGCGGTCCTCGTCGTCGCCGGGGAGGACGGGGACCTCGCGCTGGGCCAGCACCGGGCCGGTGTCGACGCCGGCGTCGACCAGGTGCACCGTGCTGCCGGTCACCTCGGCGCCTGCGCCCAGCGCGTCGCGGACGGCGTGCGCGCCGGGGAAGGCCGGCAGCAGGGCGGGGTGGGTGTTGACCAGGCGGCCCTCGTAGCGCTCCAGCACCGCGGGCCCGACGATCTTCATGAACCCGGCCGAGACGACGAGGTCGGGGTGGTGCGCGGCGATCACGTCGGCCAGCGCGCGGTCCCAGGCGGCGCGGTCGGGGAAGTCGCGCAGCCGGCAGGTGGCGGTGGGCAGGCCACGGCGGCGCGCGTGCTCGAGACCGGGGGCGTCGCGGTCGCTGACCACGGCGACGACGTCGGCCGGGTACCCGGGGTCGTCGGTGGCCTCGAGCAGTGCCGCGCACAGCGACCCGGTGCCCGAGAGCAGGACGACCACCCGCGCCCGCGCAGGACGTACGGGGGCGGGCACGCCCGCGACCCTATAAGGACCCTCCTGCCCCCATCGCTCGCACGCTCACGGCCGGCCCCCGCAGGAGGGCCGTTCCAGCAGGTCACCCGCTCGGCAGGAGCCTCTGGACGGGGCCGGTCAGCCCGGCGACCGCCAGCGCGCGACGGCGCCCGCGAGCGCCGCGGCGATGCCGGCCTGGGCGGCGACGGCGAGCGCGGTGGGCACCGGCGGGGCACCGACGTCGGCGAGGGCGCCGTCGCCCAGCGAGCCGCCGGCCACCGCGGCGACGACGCCCGCGGCCAGGCCGACCAGTCCCCCGGTGAGCACGCCCCACAGGCCGGCCATCACCGAGCCGCCGTCGTCGTCGATCATGCGCCGGCCCAGCGTCACGCCGGCGACCAGGCCCGCGAGCGCCGGCACCGCCTGCGAGACGAAGGCCAGCAGCGGCACCGCCTGGGTGTCGGGCAGCGCGGCCAGCAGCGGCAGCGCCGGCACCGGGCCCAGGCTGATCCCGTGCACCGAGACCACGGTCCCGGTGCCCACGGAGAAGCCCGGACCGGCCGCCAGCCCGAGGGACGCGGCGGCGGCGTTGGGCAGGAGCAGCGCGCCCAGCGCGAGCAGACCGACCGCGCCGGCACCCGAACCGCCGAGCGAGCCGGCCACGGCGGCGTAGCCCGCGGTGTCGGCGGCCAGCGCGACCGCGACGACCGCGGCGCCCAGACCCAGGGCGGTCAGCAGCCCGGCGAGGACGGCGGGCAGCACCGCCCGGACGGCGCCGGGCAACCGGTCCAGGACGGCGTCGAGCAGGCCGCTCTCGCGCAGCACGCCCCAGCCCGCGGCAGCCGCGGCGAGGACGGCGGGGCCGGCGGCGCAGCGCAGCAGGTCGGTGCGCGCTCCGGGCCCGTCGACGGCCAGGGCGAGCAGCACGGCGAGCGCGGCGTGGACGGTGACGACGGTCCCGGCCACCCCCGCGGCGCCCCCTGCACCCACCCGGTCGACCAACCGGACCACACCGCGCGCGGCACGGGACAGCCCCCAGGCCACGGCCAGGGTGAGCAGCAGCGGCGCCAGCACCAGCGGGCCCGACGGCAGCCGCAGTCCCCCGCCCTGGGCGAGCAGCCAGAGCCGTCCGGCCACCCGGGCCGAGCCGCCGACCGGGAGCCCGCCCGAGGGGTCGAGGGTCTGCACCACGACGACGGCGAGACCCAGACCGACCAGCCCGAGCACCGACACCGCGAGCGTGGCGGCGGCGGCGAGCGCGGCCGGGTACCAGGGTCGGCGGGCGTCCGGGTCGCGCTGCCCGGGCAGGGGCAGGCGGGCGAGCAGGGAGACCACGCGCCCACTGTCGCAAGCCCCGCCGCCGGATGGGCGGCGCACGCGCCGGGACGCCGTCCGGTGGACGCCGGCGAGGGACGGACGCCGGTGCCGCCGTCCCTCGCCGGGACGGGTGCCGGCCTCAGCCGGACGGGGATGACGCCCCGGTCAGGAGTGGCCCTGGCCCGACGCGGTGGAGCCGCCGGGCTGACCGGCCGGGCGTTGTGCGCCCGGGTCGGTCGCCGGGGACGGCGTGTACGGCTGTCCGGCCTGCCCGGGGTGCGGCTGACCCCAGGACGGGTCGGGCTGCCCGTACCGACCCGGGTCGGTCGACCGCTCCGGGCCCGGCCGGCCCCCGTGGGGCTGTCCGGGGGAGGCCGACCGGCCGGCACCGGAGCCGGGTGCCTGCCGGTGGGCCCACTGCGCGGCACCGGCGAGGCCACCGGGCAGCGCCCGCTGCGTGCGCAGCTCGGACAGCAGCCGCAGGACGGCGAACACCGTGACGGCGGCGGCGACCAGCAGTGCGAGCAGGCCGAAGACCGGGAAGTCGACGTCGGTGAGCGTGGCGAACTGGAGGAAGGCGACCAGCGTGAGCAGCGTGGCCAGGCCGGTGAGGCCCACCGTGACCCAGCTGCGCGGGAAGCCCAGCGGCAGCTCCACGAAGGCCGGCAGCAGCGCCCACGCCGCGGCGAGCAGCAGCAGCACGAAGCCGAACGTGACCAGGCCGCTGGAGGAGAAGCCGGAGTAGCTGTAGCTGACCTCCGGGACGTCGAAGCCCGGGAGGTCGAAGCTGTCGCTGGTGTAGCTGACCCAGGGCAGGGCCGCCAGCACCAGGTAGAGCAGCGCACCGGCGGCAACGACGTGGTCGGCCGTCCTCAGCCGCTTGAGGTCGAAGCCCGCGCCGGGCGGGCGGCCGGGGCCCGGGCCGTGGGGCGGCGGGGCGCCGTAGGGGGGCGGCTGCCCGTACGCGAACTGCTGGCCGTACGGCTGGCCGTAGGGCGGCTGCTGCCCGTACGGGAACTGCTGGCCGTACGGGAACTGCTGCCCGTACGTGGGCTGGCTGTACGGCTGCTGGCCGTGGAACTGGTCGTGGAACGGCTGAGCGCCGTACGGCTGCTCCTGCGGCGGCGGGCCGTACGGCGGAGCGGCGGGAGGCTGCTGGCCGTGGCCCGGCTGACCGCCCGGGCCCGGCTGCCCGTGGCCCCCGCGCTGCTCGGGGGGCTGGCTGGACGTCATGGGTCGGCTACCTCTCGTCACATCGGTACGGCGCGACGCGATGCTCTCCCCCGTCGGAGGCCAGGGCAACCACGCCACGCTCCTCCGCGACCAACGACGGCCGGGATCGCGACCGGGCGGCGACCGCCCCCTCCGCCGCCTCGATCACCGCCCGCCCACCGTGGCGCCGTCGGGCGTCCAGCGGGCAGGCGCCCGCGGTCAGGACCAGGCCGATCCCCGGCGGCGGGCCGCCGCACACGCGGAGGAGGCGCCCGCCAGGTCCGGTGGACGGACCAGGCGGACGCCCCCTCCGGAGTCACGACCCCGTCCCGGGTCCCGCCGTGAGCCTGCGAGCGGTGGGGGGCACGAGGGTCCTTCCTCAGCCGCCGACGATCTCCCGCATGAGGCGGGCGGTCTCCGACGGCGTCTTGCCGACCTTGACGCCCGCGGCCTCCAGGGCCTCCTTCTTGGCCTGCGCCGTGCCGGCCGAGCCGGAGACGATGGCGCCGGCGTGGCCCATGGTCTTGCCCTCCGGCGCGGTGAAGCCGGCGACGTAGCCGACGACCGGCTTGGTCACGTTGGCCTTGACGAAGTCCGCCGCGCGCTCCTCGGCGTCGCCACCGATCTCACCGATCATGACGATGGCCTCGGTCTCCGGGTCGTCCTGGAAGGCCTGCAGGCAGTCGATGTGCGTGGTGCCGATGACCGGGTCGCCGCCGATGCCCACGCAGGTGGAGAAACCGATGTCCCGGAGCTCGTACATCATCTGGTAGGTCAGCGTGCCCGACTTGCTGACCAGCCCGATCCGGCCCTGCTGGGTGATGTTGGCCGGGATGATGCCGGCGTTCGAGCGCCCGGGGCTGATCAGGCCCGGGCAGTTGGGGCCGATGATCCGGGTCGAGCCGCTCTGGGCGTGCGCCCAGAAGGCGGTCGAGTCGTGCACCGGGATGCCCTCGGTGATGACGACGGCGAGACCGATCTGGGCGTCGACGGCCTCGACGACCGCGCCCTTGGCCCCCGCCGGGGGCACGAAGATGACGCTGACGTCGGCGCCGGTCTCCTTCATGGCCTCGGACACGCTGCCGAAGACCGGCACGCTGGCGCCGTCGAAGTCGACGCTCTCGCCGGCCTTCTTCGGGTTGACGCCGCCGACGATGGCGGTGCCGGAGGCGAGCATGCGCTGGGTGTGCTTGCGCCCCTCGGAGCCGGTCATGCCCTGGACGATGACCTTGCTGTTCTCGTTGAGGAAGATCGACATCTCGGAAGTCCTGTTCTCAGGAGTGAAGGGGGCCCGGCCCCCTGCAGGGTCCCGCCGCGAGCTCGCGAGCGGTGGGGGGCAGGGGGTCCTTCTACTGCGAGGGGTGGGGAGGAAGGGGGTCCTTCCTCAGGCGGCGAGCTCGGCGGCCCGGCGGGCGGCGCCGTCCATCGTGTCGACCAGGGTCACCAGCGGGTGGTTGGCCTCGGCGAGGATCCGCCGGCCCTCCTCGACGTTGTTGCCGTCGAGCCGGACGACCAGCGGCTTGGTCGCCTCGTCGCCGAGCAGCTGCAACGCGTGCACGATGCCGTTGGCGACCGCGTCGCAGGCGGTGATCCCGCCGAAGACGTTGACGAAGACGCTTTTCACGGCGGGGTCGGAGAGGATGATGTGCAGGCCGTTGGCCATGACCTCGGCCGAGGCGCCGCCGCCGATGTCGAGGAAGTTGGCCGGCTTCACGCCGCCGAACTCCTCACCGGCGTAGGCGACGACGTCGAGGGTGCTCATGACCAGGCCGGCGCCGTTGCCGATGATGCCGACCGCGCCCTCGAGCTTGACGTAGTTGAGGTCCTTCTCCTTGGCCGCGGCCTCGAGCGGGTCGGCCGCGGCGCTGTCCTCCAGGGCCTCGTGCTCCTGGTGCCGGAAGCGCGCGTTCTCGTCGAGGGTCACCTTCGCGTCGAGCGCGAGCACGGTGCCGTCGGGCGCCTTGGCCAGCGGGTTCACCTCGACGAGGGTGGCGTCCTCCTTGCTGAAGACGTCCCACAGCTGGACGGCGATGGCGATCACCTGGTCCCGCACCTCGGCGGGGAAGCCGGCGGCGTCGACGATCTCGGTGGCCTTCTGGGTGTCGACGCCGACCGTGGCGTCGACGGGGATGCGGGCCAGCGCCTCCGGGCGCTCGACGGCGAGCTGCTCGATCTCCATGCCGCCCTCGACGCTGGCCATGGCCAGGAAGGTGCGGTTGGCGCGGTCGAGCAGGTAGGAGAAGTAGTACTCCTCGGCGATGTCGCTGGCCTGGGCCACCATCACGCGGTGGGTGATGTGCCCCTTGATGTCCAGGCCCAGGATGTCCTGGGCCCGCGCCCTGGCCTCGTCGGCGTCGTCGGCCAGCTTGACCCCGCCGGCCTTGCCGCGGCCACCGGTCTTGACCTGCGCCTTGACGACGACGCGCGTGCCGATCTCCCGCGCGATCGCCTCGGCCTGGTCGGGTGTCTCGGCCACGCCGCCGGGGAGCACGGGCACGCCGTGCGAGGCCAGCAGGTCACGCGCCTGGTACTCGAAGAGATCCACGAACAGGCACCGTAGCTCCCGCGCGTCCGGGTCGTGGCACCGGCGTGGGAGGGGTGGGCGGCGTCACGGCACGCGGCCGCCGGCACCCCCGTCCGGGCGCGGTCCCGGGGCCGGTGCCGGTGCCGCGGAGCCGGTCCCGCCGGCGCGGTGCAGGGCGGCGACGACCTCGTCGGGCGGGGTGCCGTCGGCGAACCGCCGCACGCCCGCGGGCAGGTTGCCGTCCTCCGGTCCGCCGAGCACGAACGCGGCGACGTCGTCCACGCCGGCGCCGGACAGCCGCTCGAGCACGTCGGCCAGCAGCCCGGGGGGCGCGCCGGCCAGGCCGACGGCGTCGGCGTCCTCCTGCACCACGGTGGCCGCCAGCTGCCCGGCCGACCGCGGGACACCGGTCAGGACGACCTCCGCACCCGCGTCGCGCAGGGCGCGGGCCAGGGCCACGGCGCGGGGGTCCGCCGGCGCCTCGGTCCCGGCGACGACGACCCGCAGCCGCTCGGCGACGCGTCCGGTCCCGCTCCCGCCGGTCGTCACGGGGCCGGCGTCCGGCGCAGCCGCCAGGCGAGCACGGTGAGCAGCCCGTAGGCCGCACCGGCGACGAGCAGCCCCGCGCCGGGCACGGTCCACTCGAGGTCCGGGCTGGCGACGGCGTCGCGCAGCCCGGTCAGCCCGGCGGCGAGCACGGTCACGGTGAGGGCGAGCAGGCCGCCGACCGCGGCCAGCCGCGGCCGCAGCGAGGGGGCGAGGACCGCGCCGACCAGGACGGCGCCGGCCAGGAGCAGCCCGCCCAGCAGCGCCAGCCCCGGCCGCTCGAGCAGCGCCTGCGGACCCTGCTGCTCGACCACGACCTCCATTCCGGTGGCCGGGTCGGCGACGAGCCGGTCGGGGACGTCGGCAGCGGGCAGGGCCAGGCACAGCACGGTGAGGACGCCGAGCAGCACGGCACCGCCGGCCAGCCCCGGGCGGGCGGGGTCGAGGGCACCGCGGTCCTCCATCAGCGTGCGGCCCCACGCCGCGGCGGCGCACCCGCCGGCGAGGACGGTCAGCCCGAGCGCGAGCACCTGCAGCCACCAGCCGGCCCCGGTCGCCACCGAGCTGGTGAGCACCCGCTCGCCGGCGAGCACCTCGATGCCGGGCCGCACCGTCGAGCTGCTGCCGCGGTAGACCTCGATGAGCAGCGAGCCGAGGGCCAGCACCCCGCCCACCCCGGCGTAGGCCAGCCCGAACCGGGGGACCCGGCCGGCCGCGAGCCCCGCTCCGACCGCCACCGACGTCAGCGGGACGACGAGGCCGACCAGCACGCCGCCGACGCCCCGGCCGAGGGTGAGCTCCTGGCTCCCGACGACGAGGTAGAGGGGGAACAGCGCGGCCGCGCCGGCCACGCCGGCCAGGACGAGGAGCGCCCCGGCGACGCGGGCGGTGCGCGGCGGCTCGCCGACGATCAGGCCGTCGGTGGACGCAGGGGGGACGGCGGGGCCCTCGGGCCGGCCCGTCGCCGCCTGCGGCCGCCGGTTGCCGGCCGGCCGGCCACCCCCGGTCCCCCGCTCGCGCGCGGCAGCGGAGCCGGTGCGCCGGGGGGTCGCGCCACTGGTGCGGTCGTCACGGGCAGAGCGGTCCCGGCCGGCCACGAGGCCTCCTTCGTCGAGATGTGTCACGAAGCGGCCTCGATGTCGTCGAGATCCGGCATCGTCGGTGTGACCGTCGCCACACGAGGGCATTACCGTCGTGTGAACGGAGCACAGGCAGGGTGCTCCGGCCACCGACGAGCTCTCGGTTCCCGGGACCAGGGCGGTGGCCGACGAACGGGGAGGACCAGCCATGCGCGCGACCGGCGACCCCGGGTGCCGTCCAGAGTGGCACACCGGGGACCACTCCCCGATCACGCCACGAGGCCTCCTGCGCACCCTGGCCACACCGGCCGCCGTCGCCGGTGGGCTGACCGAGCTGGCCTGGGTCGGCGCGCACCTGGTCATGTACCCGCTGGGCACGAGCAACGAGGTGCTGCGGCTCGACCCCCGGTGCCGCCCCGGTGAGCAGCCGCCCGGTGTCCGCGCGCTGTTCGCCGCCGACCCGCTGGCCGCTCGCATCCCGGTGCTGCTGGTGCACGGGCTCGTAGACAACCGCTCGATCTTCACGGTGATGCGCCGCGGGCTGCGCCGGCGGGGCTTCGCGCAGGTCTGCACGTGGAACTACAGCCCGATGCTGGGCGACGTCGCCCGGGGCGCCCGCGAGCTCGGTGCGCACATCGAGCAGATCTGCGCGCAGACCGGGCACGACCGCGTCCACGTCGTCGGGCACAGCCTGGGCGGCCTGATCGCCCGCTACCACGTCCAGCGGCAGGGCGGCGGCCGGCGGGTGGAGTCGCTGGTGACGCTGGGGACGCCGCACGGCGGGTCGGTGCTCGCCCACCTGCTGCCCACGCCGATGGTGCGCCAGCTGCGGCCGGGCTCCCCCGTGCTGCGTGAGCTCGCCCAGCCCGCGCCCGACTGGTCGACCCGCATGACCGCGCTCTACAGCGACCTCGACCAGATGGTCGTCCCCACGCGAGCCGGGCGCTGCGACCACCCCGACCTGAAGGCGCGCAACGTGCTCGTCCGCGGTGTCGGACACCTGTCGCTGCCCTTCCACCGCGGCGTCGTCGACGAGGTGGCCGCGACCCTCGCCGGCGTGCGCCCGGCCACGCCGACCCGGCTGGCCCCGGCGGCGGTCGCCTGACCGGTCGCGGTGGGGACATGACGACACGCAGGGTCGCCTACCCCCCTCGTCG
Organism: Geodermatophilus maliterrae; assembly: GCF_041018925.1. NCBI lineage: Bacteria > Bacillati > Actinomycetota > Actinomycetes > Geodermatophilales > Geodermatophilaceae > Geodermatophilus > Geodermatophilus maliterrae. Next base: position 99,477 of record NZ_JBFNXQ010000004.1, on the reverse strand, counting down.
GTGACTGCACGTTACGGTCCGATCACGGCGCCGGTACCCACCGGCGGGCGTCCCACCGGGCGCCTCCACCGCCGTCGCTCCCCCGGCGGACCGCTGCGCGCAGTGGTCCCGGGAGCGTGGACGAAGGGTGTCCCGTGGCCCGGCAGAGTGGTCCCGCGCTCCTCGAGCGCCCGGCGGGGAGCCCCCTGCCCGTCACCGCCGTGCCGCCCCGGGTGGGGGCACCGGCCGGCGACGTCCGCGACGCCGCCCCTGACGACGCTCCCGAGGACACCGCCGGGCCGGCCGCGCGCCGCACCGTGCGCCGCCCGCCCGGCCGGCGCGGGCCGCTGTGGCTGGCCGCGCTCGTCGTCGGGGCCGTGCTCGCCGCCGTCCCCGGCTTCACCGGCGGGACGCCCACCCCGACCTCGGTCAGCGCGGCCGACTACGGGCTCGGCGCGGCCGACATCGGCCTGACCGGGGACGTGGAGGACGCCGAGGCGCGCCGCGGGATCAGCCAGGCCGAGGCCCAGCAGCGCCTGAGCGAGCTCGCCGCCTCGCGCGCCGCCCGCGAGCCGCGGACCGTCCTGCCTGCGCAGGGCCGCATGACGACCTGCTTCTGCATGCGCTGGGGCTCGATGCACTACGGCATCGACCTCGCCGGCCCGCTCGGCACCCCGATCCACGCGGTCACCGACGGCGTCGTGCTGCGCGCCGGCCCGGCCTCGGGGTACGGCAACGCCGTCTACGTCCAGGACGCCGACGGCAACGTGCACGTCTACGGCCACATGCGCTACTACGACGTCGAGGCCGGCCAGATCGTGCACGCCGGCGACCAGATCGCCGAGATCGGCAACGAGGGCCAGTCGACCGGCCCGCACCTGCACTACCAGATCAACCGCGGCAGCATGACCGGCCGGCCGATCGACCCCGAGGAGTGGCTCGCCGACCACGGCGTGGCGATCTGACGGTCGGGGCACGTCCGCGGAGCGGCACTGCGGGTGTTCCTCGTGCCCTGGGGGCGGTGCAGGACCCGCAGTCCACGAGGACCACCGGTGGAGCGGGGTGCGGGACCGCAGGCTCCCCGACCGGTCCGTGGCCGGGCTCGGCGCAGGTCGGGACGGCACCTGGCCGCGGTGTCGTCAGGCGGACGACCGTGTCAGAGCTTGACGAGCGGGGCGTAGCGCAGGACCAGGCGCTTGGTGCCGCCCGAGCCGAAGTCGACCGTGGCCTGCGCCTTGTCGCCGGCACCGTTGACCTCGACCACCGTGCCGAGGCCGAACGCGTCGTGGCTGACCCGGTCGCCGACCTCGACGGAGATCACCGCGCGGTTGCCAGCACCGCCGCGCAGCCCACCGGTGGACAGCCCGGTGGCGGCCACCCGCGACTGCGCCGAGCCGTACCCGGTGCTCGGTGCCGGCGTCGGGTCGACGCGGGCCCAGTGGACGGCGTCGCCGGGCAGCTCGTCGAGGAACCGCGACGGCGGGTTGTAGGCCGGCTGCCCCCAGCTGGTGCGCACCGTGGCACGGGAGAGGAACAGCCGCTGCCGGGCGCGGGTGATGCCGACGTAGGCCAGCCGCCGCTCCTCCTCCAGCTCGCGCGGGTCCCCCAGGGCGCGCAGGTGCGGGAAGACGCCGTCCTCCAGCCCGGTGAGGAACACGACCGGGAACTCCAGGCCCTTGGCGGTGTGCAGCGTCATCAGCGTGACGACGCCGGCCTCGTCGCCGGACACGGGGATCTGGTCGGCGTCGGCCACCAGTGACACCTGCTCGAGGAAGTCGGTGACCGTGCCGCCGGGGTTCGTCGCCTCGAACTCCGCGGCCACCGAGACGAGCTCGTTGAGGTTGTCGACCCGCCCCTCGTCCTGCGGGTCGTTGCTGGCCTCCAGCTCGGCGAGGTAGCCGGTGCGGTCGAGGATGCTCTCGAGGAGTGCCGCGGGGCCCGAGCCGGTCTCGACCAGCTGCTCGAACTCCTCCAGCAGCGCGACGAAGTCCTGCAGTGCCTTGAGCGAGCGCGGCGCCAGCGTGGTGATCTCCGGGCAGCGGCGCAGCGCGGTGGCGAAGGCGATCCGTTCCCGGTCGGCGAACTGCTCGACGCAGGACTCCGCCTTGTCGCCGATGCCGCGCTTGGGCGTGTTGATGACCCGGCGGAGGCTGACGACGTCGGCCGGGTTGGCCACCACCTTGAGGTAGGCAAGCGCGTCGCGGACCTCCTTGCGCTCGTAGAAGCGCACCCCGCCGACGACCTTGTAGGGCATGCCGACGCGGATGAACACCTCCTCGAACACACGCGAGGCGTTGTTGGTCCGGTAGAAGACGGCGATGTCCTTGGGCGCCGCCTCGCCCTCGTCGACCAGCGCGTCGATCTGCTCGGCCACCCAGGCGGCCTCGTCGTGCTCGTTCTCGGCGACGTAGCCCTCGATCAGCTCGCCGTCGCCGGCGTCGGTCCACAGGTTCTTGGGCCGCCGGCTGGTGTTCTTGGCGATGACGGTGTTGGCCGCCTTGAGGATGCGCTGCGTCGAGCGGTAGTTCTGCTCGAGCAGGATCGTCGTCGCCTGCGGGTAGTCGCGCTCGAACTCGTCGATGTTGCGGATCGTGGCGCCGCGGAAGGCGTAGATCGACTGGTCGGCGTCGCCGACGACGCACAGCTCGGCCGGCGGGACGGGACCTTCGCCGGTGCCGACCAGCTCGCGGACCAGCACGTACTGCGCGTGGTTGGTGTCCTGGTACTCGTCGACCAGCACGTGCCGGAAGCGGCGGCGGTAGTGCTCGGCGACGTCGGGGAATGCCTGCAGGAGGTTGACCGTCGTCATGATCAGGTCGTCGAAGTCCAGCGCGTGCGCCTCGCGCAGCCGCCGCTGGTAGAGCGTGTAGGCCTCCTTGAGCACCTTCTCCGGCGCCGTCTGGGGGCTGAAGGACTCCTCGTCGACCAGCTCGTTCTTCAGGTTGGAGACCTGCGCGGTGAGGCTGCGGCCGGGGTAGCGCTTGGCGTCGAGGTCGAGGTCGCGGGCGACCATGGTCATGAGCCGCACCGAGTCGCCCTGGTCGTAGATCGTGAACGACGACTTCAGGCCCAGCTTGGTGGCCTCGGCGCGCAGGATGCGCACGCACATGGAGTGGAACGTCGACACCCACATCGCCCGGGCGCGCGGGCCCACGAGGGCGGCCACCCGCTCCTTCATCTCCCCGGCGGCCTTGTTGGTGAAGGTGATGGCCAGCACCTCGCCGGGCTGCACCCCCCGGGCGCCGAGCAGGTAGGCGATCCGGTGCGCGAGCACCCGGGTCTTGCCCGAGCCGGCGCCGGCCACGATGAGCAGCGGGCCGCCCTCGTGGACGACGGCCTGGCGCTGCGGGCCGTTGAGGCCGGCCAGCATCCGGTCCAGCTCCCGGCCGGCGGAGCCGGGTGCGGAACGCTGGAGAGCGGCGGTACCGGGGAGGGCCTGCTGCACGCTGCTCATAGCCACACCACTGTAGTTCGGATGGGGGACGGCTCCCCCGTCGGCGAAGCTATCTGGGGACGGCACCCCGGCGGGCCGCCCTGGTGTCGCCTCCCGGCGCTGTGGCAGACTCCGCGACGTGCTGCTCGCCACCGTCAGCTTTCACTACGGCCACCGGGATCCGGTGTCCGTCACCGCCGGCTGAGCAACCGCCGCAACAGACGCCCCGGGCCCGAGGAGCCCGGGGCGTTTCTCGTTCCCGGGGTCCGACGGCCACCGCCCCACCCGGAGGACCCCGATGACCGCCACCCTCCCCACCGCCGGCGCCGACCAGCAGATCGCCGAGCTGCGCCAGGAGATCGACGCCTGCGACGCCGAGCTCATCGCCCTGGTGCAGCGCCGGCTGGCCATGTCCCAGCAGATCGGTGAGCTGCGCCGCGCCGCCGGCGGCACCCGGCTGTCCCTCTCCCGCGAGCAGCAGGTGCTCGCCCGCTTCCGGACCGCGCTCGGCCCGGACGGCGCCGCTCTCGGCATGATGCTGCTCCGCCAGGGCCGCGGCCGCCTCTGAAGGGAGGACCCCGCGGGAGGGCCACCGTCGTGGTCGGTCAGCCGTCGCGCTGGTCGGGCGGCGGGAGGTCGGCGTGGCGGTGGACCAGCCACCAGTCGCCCTCGATCCGCCGGTAGACGTGCGTCACCCGGATCGCCATCGGCCGGGGTTCGCCACCGTCGACGCGCACCGTGCCCTCCTCGGTGCCGACCGTGTACGCGAGGTCGCCGCTGTGCTCGACCACCTCGTACCGCGGGACGAGCCGGCCGTTCCCGAAGCGACTGCCCACCCGCTCGACGGTCCTCGTGACGGCGTGGTGGCCCTTCTCGATCGGCCCCCGGGCACCGAACAGCGTCACGTCGGTGGAGTCAGCCCAGCAGGCCGCGTACGGACCGGGGTTCCCGGCCCCCATCTCCGCGAGCCCGTCGGCGACGCGTTCCAGCGCTCGCGACAGTGCGGGATCCACGGCCCCTCCTCCCACCCGGCGTGCCGGGCAGGAGCGTCCCGTGCGGCACGGACAGGCCGGGCCAGCATGCCCCCGGCTGTCCGGCCGCGGGGGGCGCCGGATCCCGGCCACCCCGTCCCGGCCGCCGTGTCACACCGCGGGCGGCTGCGTCGTCTCCATGGACGTCCCCTGGAGAGGAGCCGGACATGACCCGCAGCAGCACCGCCCGCATCCCGCTCGACCCGCCCCGCACCGTCGTCTACCGGCTGACGGAGTGGTACTCCCGCCGCCGGTTCGGGACCGTCGCCGACCCGGCCGCCGCGATGGGGCACAACCCCCGCGTGCTGGTGACCAACGCCCGGCACGAGATGGCGCTGGAGAAGTGGCACGCGCTCGACCCCACGCTGAAGGACCTGGCCCAGATGGCCTCCGCCGTCACCATCGGCTGCTCCTGGTGCGTGGACTTCGGCTACTGGGTCGCCACCCGGAAGGGCACCGACCCCGTCAAGCTCCGCGACGTCCCGCGGTGGCGGGACAGCGACGTCTTCACCGACCTCGAGCGGCGGGTGCTGGCCTACGCGGAGGCGATGAGCGCCACCCCGCCGGCCGTGACCGACGAGATGGTGGCCGGCCTGCGGCGCGATCTGGACGACGCCGCCCTGGTCGAGCTGACGATGATGGTCGCCGTGGAGAACTCCCGGTCGCGGTTCAACAGCGCACTGGGCCTGACCAGCCAGGGCTTCCGGGACCGCTGCGAGGTCCCCGCCGGGAGCGCCCGCGTCACGGGGGCCCGGTCGTCGTGAGCGCCGCGCGGCCGCCGGCGCCGGACGCGCGGCTCGCGGCCTTCGACCGGCACCGGCGGCTGCTGTTCACCGTCGCCTACCAGATGCTCGGCAGCGTCGCCGACGCCGAGGACGTCGTCCAGGACGCGTGGCTGCGCTGGTCGTCGGCCACCCGGGACGACGTCGCCGACCCGAGGGCCTACCTGGTGCAGGTCACCTCCCGGCTGGCCCTGGACCGGCTCGGGTCCGCGCGCTCGAGACGCGAGACCTACGTCGGCCCGTGGCTGCCCGAGCCCCTGCTGACCGACGACGCCGCCCGGGGACCGGAGGAGGCCGCGGAGCTGGGCGAGCAGGTGTCCCTGGCCCTGCTGGTGGTGCTCGAGACCCTCTCCCCCGTCGAGCGCGCCGTCTTCGTGCTGCGCGAGGTGTTCGGCCTGCCGGTCGCCGAGGTGGCCGCCGCGCTCGGGCGCTCGCAGGCCGCCGTCCGCCAGCAGGCCCACCGGGCACGCGAGCACGTCGAGGCGCGGCGGCCCCGGTTCGACGCCGACCGGCGCACGCAGCGGGAGGTGACCGAGCGGTTCCTGGCCGCGGCCGCCGGCGGGGACGTCGCCGAGCTCGTCGCGCTGCTGGCTCCCGACGTCGTCCTGGTGACCGACGGCGGAGGCCGGGCGAAGGCGGCGCTGCGGCCGATCACCGGCCGGGACAAGGTGCTGCGGTTCCTGCGGGCCACCGCGGCCGAGGGGATGGCGATGCCGGACCTGGCGATCGAGGTCACCGACCTCAACGGCACCCCGGGCGTCGTCGTGCGGACCGGCGGGGAGCCGTACATGACCATGTCGCTGGTCGTCGCCGGCGGGCGCGTGGAGCAGGTGCTCGTCGTCCGGAACCCGGAGAAGCTGGCCGGCCTGCGGAGGTGAGGTGCGGCGCGGCCCTCCTGCAGGGGCCCGCCGCGAGCCCGCGAGTGGCGGGGGGCAGGGCGGCCCTCCTGCAGGGGCCCGCCGCGAGCCCGCGAGTGGCGGGGGCAGGGCGGCCCTCCTGCAGGGGCCCGCTGCGAGCCTGCGAGTGGCGGGGGGCAGGAGGGTCCTTTCACTAGGCTCCGCCGGGTGACCGCGCCCCTCCCCACTGGACCCGCCGACCACGCGGAGCGCGCCCTCTGCGTGCTCGCCCACCCCGACGACGTCGACTTCGGCAGCGCCGGCACCGTCGCCACGTGGACGTCGGCCGGCACCGAGGTCACCTACTGCATCGTCACCGACGGCGACGCGGGCGGCTTCGACGAGACGCCGCGCGAGCAGATGGGCCCGCTGCGGCGGGACGAGCAGCGGGCGGCCGCGGCCGCCGTCGGCGTGACCGACGTCCGGTTCCTGGGGTACCCCGACGGCCGGCTGGAGCTGACCCTCGACCTGCGCCGCGACATCTCCCGGGTGATCCGGCAGGTGCGCCCGCAGCGGGTGCTGACCAGCTCACCGGAGCGCTGGTACGAGCGGATCGGCGCCAGCCACCCCGACCACATGACCGTCGGCGAGTCGACGCTGCGCGCGGTCTACCCCGACGCCCGCAACCCCTTCGCCTTCCCGGAGCTGCTCGCCGACGAGGACCTGGAGGCGTGGACGGTCTCGGAGGTCTGGCTGGGCGCGAGCCCGCGCGCCGACCACGCCGTCGACGTCACCGACGTGGTCGAGCTGAAGTTCGCCGCGCTGAAGAGCCACGTGACGCAGGTGGGCCACATGGACGACGTGGAGGGCTTCGTCTCCGGCTGGATGGCGCAGACCGCCCGCCGGTTCGGCCTGCCCGCGGGCCGGCTGGCCGAGGCCTTCCACGTCGTCCACACCGCCTGACCGCCGTGGACGGGTGGCGGGGCCGGCCCGGGAGGACCGGCCCCGCCGCCACCCGGGTGTCAGGCGTCGTGGTCGTGACCCAGTCCGCCGCCGCCCTCCTCCGCGAAGGTGCCCTCGGGGCCGGCAGGCTCGGGCAGCTCGAACGGCCGGCCGGGGACCGGCTTGCCCGGCACGGCGTTCACGGTCTCCGTGGAGTACGCGAACGTCAGCATCGCGAACGCGATCAGGTCGCTGTTGACCTCGAGCGCGTGGTCGTCGTTGTTCTCGTAGGTGTCGCAGGCCAGGTGGTAGCACGGGTCGAACTGCTCCCCGGCCGTGCCGCCCCAGATCGCCGCCTGCTCCTCGGTCTTGACCACCTCGGCGCCCGTGAACAGGCCACCCGAGGGGATGTCGGCGAGGATGAACGCCTCGTAGTCGCTCCGCCCGGAGAACTCGGTGTCGTCGTAGGGCTCACCGATCGCCGTGTAGTACGACTCGTAGACGTCCTCGACGGCCTCCGAGCCCTCCGGGATCGTGACGCCCTCGGGAGCCGGGAAGGTCGACTGGTCGGCGTCGTAGACCATGAAGACGTAGTTCGGCGAGCCGACCATGTCGTAGTTCGTGTAGAGCGCGATGCGGTCGCGCTCCTCCTGCGACAGCCCCGCGACGTAGTCGGCCGAGCCCACGAGTCCCTGCTCCTCGGCGGCCCACCAGGCGAACCGCAGCGTGTTCTGCGGCTCGGTGTCGGCCATCATCAGCGCCGTCTCGAGGATCGCTGCCGAACCCGAGCCGTTGTCGTTGATGCCCGGTCCCTCGATCACGCTGTCGAGGTGCGCACCGGCCATGACCACGTTGTCGGGGTCCTCGCCCGGCAGCTCGGCGATCACGTTGTGGTCGGTGCGCGTCTCGGCGGGCAGGACGTTCACGTACGCGGTCGAGCCCTCCTCGGCCAGCGACAGGCCGTCCTGGGAACTCGCGCCGACCACGGGGATGCCGTGGGTGACCGGTCCGGGGGCCCCGGGGATCGGCGCGTCCACACTCGTGGCATCGGCGACGAGCAGCTCTTCACGCTGCGGGGTGTTGCCCTGGTTCATGACGACGACCGCCTCGGCGCCGGCCTGCTCGGCGTGGTACGCCTTCGTCCCGAAGAAGCAGGTGCCGCGCTGCACGAGCGCGATGTCGGCGTCACCGCTCCAGTCGAAGGCCGCGAAGTCCTCGGGCTCGCAGCCGCTGGTCGAGACCGCGCCCTCGCCCGTCTCCGGGTTGATGTCGACGGGGATGACCTGACCCTCGACCTCGCCCGAGCCGCTGCCGGTGAAGACGCCGGTCTCGTACTCCGCCTCGGTCGGGGTGAGCTGGCGCAGCACAGCGGGGAAGTTGAAGGTGATCTCGACCGGGTCGAGCGTGACCTCGTACCCGGCCTCCTCGAGCAGACCGCGGACGTACTCGACGCTGTCCGCGTAGCCGTCGGTGCCGGCGGCCCTGGTCCCCGGGTAGACCGGGTCCGTGCTGTTGTCGGCGATCTTCTGGAACTCGGCCTGGTGCTCCCGGACGCCCTCGAGCGTCACGCACTCGAGGAGTTCGTCGTAGGTGTCGTTGCTGCGGTGCTCGCACCCGCCGCCCGGTGCCGCGACCGCCGTGGTCGCAGGCAGCGCCAGGGCCACGAGCAGCCCGCCCGCGCCCGCCGCGACGGCCTTCGTGCCGGTCCTCGCGGACCTGGTGTGCCGTTTCACCATCTCGTTCCCCCTCGTCAGGTCCGCCAGGCGACAGCGACCGACGGACACGTCCCGGTTCCCGATCGGCCGAGGATGGCCCCGGGTGCGCGGGAGGTACAGGGGCCGGCGCCGGACGGCGTCGGCGGCGGTGGAGCCGCGCGATCACCGCGAACGCGGGCTGAGCGGCGCCTTTGCGGGACGGTGCGGCCAGTGTGACGCGGGACACGCCCGGCTCGATCTGACGCTCCGTGGCTCCGAGGGGACGGACAGCAGTCCGGCCTGCCCGCCTCAGAGCAGGCGGTTCGTGGCCGCCCAGCGGGTGAGCTCGTTGCGGTTGGACAGCTGGAGCTTGCGCAGCACGTTCGACGCGTGCGACTCCACCGTCTTCACCGAGATGAACAGCCGTCCGCCGATCTCGCGGTAGGTGTAGCCGCGGGCCAGCAGCTGCATGACCTCGCGCTCGCGCGCGCTGAGCAGGTCCAGGCCGGGGTCGGTGGCGGGGTCCTCCGGCTCCGGGGCGGACGGCGACGAGGCGGCGAACGCGTCGAGCACGAAGCCGGCCAGCCGGGGGCTGAAGACGACGTCGCCCTCGGCCACCCGCTGCACCGCCGCGACCAGGTCGGGCCCGGAGATGGTCTTGGTGACGTAGCCGCGGGCGCCCGCGCGGATGACCGCGATGACGTCCTCGGCGGCGTCGGACACCGACAGCGCCAGCCAGCGCACCTCCGGCAGCTCGGCGCGCAGCGCCTCGAGCACCGCCCGCCCGTCGCCGCCGGGCAGGTGCACGTCGAGCAGCACCACGTCGGGGACGGCGGCCCGGATGCCGGCGACGGCGGAGTCGACGTCGGCGGCCTCCCCGACCACGGTGACCGAGTCGCCCAGCTCGGCGCGCACGCCCGCGCGGACCATCGCGTGGTCGTCGACGAGGTAGACGCGGGGGCGGTCGCTCACGCGGCGGCCTCGCGGGGCAGGCAGAGCTCCACCTCGGTGCCCTCCCCCGGCGCGGACCGGACGCTCGCCGTCCCGCCGAAGCGGGTCAGCCGCCCGCTCACCGAGTCGCGCAGGCCGCGCCGGTCGGCCGGTACCGCGGCGGGCTCGAAGCCGGCGCCGCGGTCGCGGACGAACACCGACACCTGGGCCGCCGACACCTCGGTGTAGAGGTCGGCGGAGGTCACGCCGGCGTGTTTGGCCGCGTTGACCAACGCCTCCCGGGCGGCCGCGCCGAGGGCGGCCAGCGCGTCGTCGACCGGCGCGTCCCCGACGACCACCGGGTCGACGGTCAGCTCGTGGTCGGCCTCGACCTCGGCCACGATCTCCGAGACCAGCGCCGTCCACGTGCCGCCGGCGGCGGCCGCCGGCTCGTACAGCCAGCTGCGCAGCTCGCGTTCCTGGCTGCGGGCCAGCCGGGCCACGGCCTGCTGGTCGTCGGCGTGCCGCTGGATGAGGGCGAGGGTCTGCAGCACCGAGTCGTGCAGGTGGGCGGCGACCGCGGCCCGCTCCTCCGACCGGATGCGGGCGGTCCGCTCGGCGGCCCGGGAGTCGAGCAGGCGGCGCCAGAACGGCGCGGTGGCCAGCACCACCCCGGCGAGGATGACCAGGGTGGCGGTGAACCCGTTGCGTGCGTTGGCCAGCTGCCCGGTGGTGGCCAGCAGCAGCACCACCCCGCCGGCGGCGAGCACCGCCCCGCCGGCCAGCACCCAGCGGACGCCGGGGCGGGCGAGCGTGCGGTCGGTGTCGAGCTGGCGCCAGATGACGGCCAGGCCGCCGGCGACGAGCAGCAGCGGGGCGATGAGGTCGCTGTTGCCCCAGGTGGAGAGGTTGGTGACCAGCACGAGGGCGCCGAGCCCGAAGAGCACCAGGCCGAGGGTCTGCCGCCGGCTCGGCTCCGACTCCGTGCGGGCCGGTGCGGCGTCGCCCAGCGGGACGAAGAACCACAGCAGCGCGTAGACCACGACGCCGATGCCGGTGGTGGCCAGTGCGACGAGGACCACCCGCACGACGAGCGGGTCGACGCGCAGGTGCGCCGCCGTCCCCGCCGCGACCCCGGCCAGCAGCCGGCCCGACCGGGGCCTGACCAGCGGCGGCCGCCCGTTCTCCATCGGGACCGGAGCCGCGGCGCCGGGCACCGGGGCGGGACCGCCGGGTGCGCCGCCGGGTACCTCGCCGGGCACGCCGACGGCGCGGCTGGGCGCGGGCGCGCTCGCGGCCGGCCGGGCAGCCGCCGGGGGTCCGCCCGCAGGGGTCGGCGCCGTCCTCGTCACGCGACGATCGTCGCACCGCGCGCCCCCCGTCCGGTACCGGGAAGCCCCCGGAGGAGGAGGACCAGGGTCGGATGGGGGCCTTCCCCGATACCGTGGCGGCGGCCCGGTCGGCACGCTGTGCGCCATGACCGCAGCACCCCCTCCCGCTCCACTCACCGAACCCCCACCGGTGGCCCGTTCCTCGCTCCGGCGCAGCCGCACCGACAAGGTCGTCGGCGGTGTCGCCGGCGGACTCGCCGAGTACAGCGGCATCGACGCGCTGCTGTGGCGGGTCGGCTTCGTCGCCCTGACCGTCGCCGGCGGCTCGGGCGTCCTCGTCTACCTGCTGCTGTGGCTGCTCATGCCGGCCGGCCCGCGACGTCCCGTCGACGGTGCCCCGGCGCAGCCGCCCGGCCCCCGCTCCCCCGTCGCCGGGATCACCGTCGCGGGGCTGCTGATCGCCGTCGGGCTGCTGGTCCTGGTCACCCGCTACACCGACCTCGACCTCGGCCCGACCGGCGTCCTCGCCACCGCGCTGCTGGTCGTCGGCCTGGGGCTGGTCGGGTCCAGCTTCGCCCGCGGCCGCTCGCCGCGCCGTGGGCTGATCGCCGTCGGCGCCGTTCTGTCCGTGGCGCTGCTGTTCGCCTCCACCGTCCCGTGGACCGACGGGGACGACGACGACTTCGGCGGCGGCATGGGCGACCGCACCTACCGGCCGACGAGCGTCGCGGAGGTGGACGACGTCTACCGCCTCGGCGCCGGCGACCTCGAGGTCGACCTCTCCGAGATCGACCTCGGCGACCGGGACCGGCCGCTGGAGGTGCGCATCGAGCACGGTGCGGGCGACCTCGACGTCACCGTGCCCGAGGACGCCGACGTGCGGATCGACGTCGAGAGCGGCATCGGCGAGGTCGACCTGCTCGGCCGCAGTGACGGCGGCCTGTTCCCCGCCGACGACGGGGACGGCGAGGCCGACCTCGTCCTGACCATCGAGCACGGTGTCGGAGACGTGGAGGTGTCCCGTGCCTGACTACAGCGAGTTCCCCACCACCCCCACCGGCTGGCAGGAGCGCGCGCTCGCCGAGCAGTGGCAGTACCCGACCGCGCTGGAGACGCAGGACGCGCCGCCGCCGCAGCGCCGGGTCGACCTGGTCACCCTCGTCCCGGGCGTCGTCTACGTCCTCCTGGCGCTGGTGGTCCTCGCCGGGGTGACCCTGCCGCTGGGCTTCCTCGCCGACGGCGGGCTGCTGTGGCTGCTGCTGGTCGGCGCCGGCGTCGGGCTCCTGGTGAGCGAGCTCCGGAAGGCCCGCCGCAGACGCTGACCACCACGGGGGTGCACCGATCGAGGGCCCGGGGAGCGACCGCTCCCCGGGCCCTCCGTCGTGTCAGCCGGCGACCCGGTCGCAGAAGGCCAGCGCCTCGCGCCACAGCCGCTCGGTCGCCTGCGGGTCGTACTCGTCCGGCAGGCTCGGATCGGTGAACAGGTGGCCCTCCCCCGGGTACTCGACCACCTCGAGCTGCCCACCGGCCGCGGCCACGTCGTCAGCGAGCGCACGGTCCCACTCGGCGGACCGGAACGGGTCGCCGGTCGTCCGGTGCAGCTGGGCCGGCAGCCCGGCCGGCCAGGACGCCCCCAGCACCGCCATCGGCAGGGCCCCGGAGAACAGCAGGACACCGCTGCACGGGCGCTGGGTGGCCACGTACTCGGCCATCCCGGCGCCGGTGGAGAAGCCGGCGGCCACGAAGCCGTCGGGGAGGTCGCGAACGGCGTCGGCGGCCTCGGCCATGAGCGCCGGGAAGCCGATCCCCTCGACGTACGCGCCGGCCGTCTCGTAGTCGTCGAAGACCCGCCCGTCGTACTGGTCGACGACGAGGACCTCGCAGCCGGCGGCCCGCAGCCGGGCGGCGGCACGGGTGACGCCCTCGCGGACGCCGAGGACGGAGTGGAAGAGCGCGACGGTGGTCATGCACCCACGGTGACGGAGGGTCGGTGACACCGTCCTGTCACCGACTGCTGCGAGGATCCGGCACGTGAACCGCACCGACCGGCTGCACGCGCTCACCGAGGAGCTGCGCCGGGCCGGCTCCCGCGGACGGACGGCGCACCGGCTGGCGGCGTGGCTGGAGGTGTCCACCCGGACGGTGAAGCGCGACGTCAGCGCGCTGCAGCAGGCCGGCGTCCCGATCTGGGCGAGCGCCGGTCCGGGCGGCGGCTACGTGCTCGACGCCGCGGCCACGCTCCCGCCGGTCAACCTCACGCCCGCGCAGGCCGTGGCGGTGGCGGTCGCGGTGGCCGGCGCGACGGACGCGCCCTTCGCCGCCGACGGCCGCGCGGCGCTGGAGAAGGTGCTCGACGTCCTCGGTCCCGCGGCCCGGGCGGAGGTGGAGCGTCTCGGGAACCGGGTGTGGGTGCGCGGCCGGCCGGGAGGACGCCCGGACCCGGCGCCCGTGGTCGAGGACGCCCTGGCCCGGCGCCGCGTCGTCGCGATCTCCTACCGCGACCGCGCGGGCACGCCCTCACGCCGCCGGGTCGAGCCGCACCTGCTCGCCCGCACCGGCGACCACTGGTACCTGGTCGGCTGGTGCCGGGAACGCGACGCCCCGCGCTGGTTCCGCTGGGACCGCATCGAGGCCGCCGACGTGACCACCGAGCCGGCGCCGGTCCGCGATCCCGCCGTCTTCGGCACCCCTCCGTCGGACGCCCACGCCGTCAGGTCCCCTGGGTGACGTGCTGGAACGGCCCTCCTGCAGGGGCCCGGCCCGAGCGTCAGCGAGGGCTGGGGGGCAGGGGGTCCTCATTCCCACTCGATGGTGCCCGGGGGCTTGCTGGTCACGTCGAGGACGACGCGGTTGACCTCGGGCACCTCGTTGGTGATGCGGGTGGAGACCCGCGCCAGCAGGTCGTAGGGCAGGCGGGTCCAGTCGGCGGTCATGGCGTCCTCGCTGGACACCGGCCGGAGCACGACCGGGTGGCCGTAGGTGCGCCCGTCGCCCTGGACGCCGACCGAGCGGACGTCGGCCAGCAGCACCACCGGGCACTGCCAGATCTCGCGGTCCAGGCCGGCGGCGCTCAGCTCGGCGCGGACGATCGCGTCGGCCCGGCGCAGCACGTCGAGCCGCTCCTGGGTCACCTCGCCGACGATGCGGATGCCCAGCCCCGGCCCCGGGAACGGCTGGCGCCACACCATCGACTCGGGCAGCCCGAGCTGCAGGCCGACCTCGCGCACCTCGTCCTTGAACAGCGTCCGCAGCGGCTCGACGAGGGTGAACGTGAGGTCCTCGGGGAGGCCGCCGACGTTGTGGTGGCTCTTGATGTTCGCCGTCCCGGTGCCGCCGCCGGACTCGACGACGTCGGGGTACAGCGTCCCCTGGACGAGGAAGTCGACCGACTCCCCGTGCTCCTTCGCGTCACCGACGACGTCGAGCGCCGCCTGCTCGAAGACCCGGATGAACTCCCGGCCGATCGTCTTGCGCTTCTCCTCGGGGTCGGCGGTGCCGGCCAGCGCGGAGAGGAACCGCTCGCGGGCGTCGACGACCCGCAGGTCGACCCCGGTGACGGCGACGAAGTCCCGCTCGATCTGCTCGGTCTCGCCCTCGCGCATCAGCCCGTGGTCGACGTGGACGCAGGTCAGCCGGTCGCCGATGGCCCGCTGCACGAGCGCGGCGGCCACGGCGGAGTCGACGCCGCCCGACAGCGCGCACAGCGCCCGGCCCTCGCCCACCTGCGCGCGGATCCGCTCGACCTGCTCGTCGACGACGTTGGCCATCGTCCAGGTGGGCTCGAGGCCGGCGATGTCGAACAGGAAGTGCTCGAGCACCGTCTGCCCGTGGGAGGTGTGCCGCACCTCGGGGTGGAACTGCACCCCGGCGAGCCGGCGGTCGACGTCCTCGAACGCCGCGACCGGCGCGCCGGTGGAGGTGGCGGTGACGGTGAACCCGGGGGGCGGCGCGCTGACGGCGTCGCCGTGGCTCATCCACACCGACTGCTCGACCGGCAGCGACCCGAACAGCCGGCCCGCCGTGGTGACCGTCAGCGGGGTGCCGCCGTACTCCCGGTCACCGGTGCGGGCGACGGTGCCGCCGAGGCTCTGGGCCATCGCCTGGAAGCCGTAGCAGATGCCGAAGGCCGGCACCCCGCCCTCGAACAGCGCGGGGTCGATCTGCGGGGCGTCCTCGGCGTAGACGCTGGAGGGCCCACCGGAGAGCACGATCGCGGCCGGCTCGCGGGCGATGATCTCCTTCGCCGGGACGTCGGAGGGGACGATCTCGGAGTAGACCCCGGCCTCCCGGATCCGCCGCGCGATGAGCTGGGCGTACTGGGCGCCGAAGTCGACGACGAGGACGGTCGGGAAGTCCATCAGCCGATCTCGGTGTCGGTCGGGCTGCCGCCGATCACCAGGTCCACGCGCTGGAACTCCTTGAGGTCGCGGTACCCGGTCTTGGCCATCGTGCGGCGCAGCGCACCGAAGAGGTTGGTGCGGCCGTCGGCGGTCTCGGCGGGGCCGAGCAGCACCTGCTCGAGCGTCCCGGCGGCCGGCACCGGCGCCGACGTCCCGCCGCGCGGCAGCCGCGGGTGGGCGGCCACCGAGTCCCACCAGACGCCGCCGGCCGGGGCCTCGCGCGCGGCGCGCAGCGGCTCCCCGATCTGGACGGCGTCGGCTCCGCAGGCCAGGGCCCGGGCGATCGACCCGCTGGTCTCGATCCGGCCGTTGGCGATGACGTGCACGTACCGGCCGCCGGTCTCGTCGAGGTAGTCGCGGCGGGCGGCCGCGGCGTCGGCGATGGCACTGGCCAGCGGCACGCGGATGCCCATGACGGCGTCGCCGGTGGAGAAGCTGTCGGCCCCGACGCCGACGATCACGCCGGCCGCGCCGGTGCGCATCAGGTGCAGCGCGGTCTGGTAGTTGGCCGCGCCGCCGACGATCACCGGGACGTCGAGGTCGGCGATGAACTCCTTGAGGTTGAGCGCACCGCCCTGGGTGGTCACGTGCTCGGCGGAGACGATCGTGCCCTGGATGACCAGCAGGTCGACCCCGGCGGCGAGCACGGCCGGCGCGAGCTGCAGCGTGTGCTGCGGGGAGACGCGCACCGCGGTGGTGACCCCGGCGTCGCGCATCTCCTTGATCCGCGCGCCGATCAGGTCGGGCTTCACCGGCTCGGCGTACACCTGCTGCAGCAGGGACACCGGCGGGGGCGCCTCGGCGGCGGCGTCGCGCAGCTGCCGGTAGACCGGCTGCGGGTCGTCGTAGCGGGTCCACAGCCCCTCGGCGTTGAGCACGCCGAGCCCGCCGGCCTGTCCGACGGCGATCGCCGTGGCGGGGCTGACGACGGCGTCGCTCGGGCTGGTCACCAGCGGGATGTCGAACCGGAAGGCGTCGATCTGCCAGGCCGTGGAGACGTCGTCGACGTCGCGGGTGCGGCGGGACGGGACGATCGAGACCTCGTCGAGGTCGTAGCCACGGCGGGCGAAGCGGTTGAGACCGATCTCGACGGTGTCGCGCGCGGGCATCGTCAGCGTCCTCGGTAGTTGGGAGCCTCGACGGTCATCTGGATGTCGTGCGGGTGGCTCTCCGTCAGGCCCGCGGCCGTGATCCGGGTGAGCCGGCCGTGCTCCTGCAGGTCGGCGACGGTGGCCGCGCCCGCGTAGCCCATCGACGCGCGCAGCCCGCCGACGAGCTGGTGCGCCACGGTGGCCAGTGCCCCGCGGTAGGGCACCTGGCCCTCGATGCCCTCGGGGACGAGCTTGTCGTCGGACAGCACGTCGTCGGCGAAGTACCGGTCGCGGCTGTAGGACTGGTTGCCGCGCTTCTGCATCGCGCCCAGCGAGCCCATGCCGCGGTAGGTCTTGAACTGCTTGCCGTTCATGAACACCAGCTCGCCCGGGGCCTCCTCGACCCCGGCGAACAGCCCGCCGATCATCACCGTGTCCGCGCCGGCCACCATCGCCTTGGCGATGTCGCCGGAGTACTGCAGGCCGCCGTCGGCGATGACCGGGACACCGGCCGGCCGGGCGGCCAGGCTCGCCTCGTAGACGGCGGTGACCTGCGGGACGCCGACGCCGGCGACCACGCGGGTGGTGCAGATCGAGCCCGGGCCGACGCCGACCTTCACCGCGTCCACGCCGGCGTCGACGAGCGCCTGCGCACCGGCCCGGGTGGCGACGTTGCCGCCGACCACCTGCACGCCGCCGTCGCCGCCGAAGTCGCCCTTCACGCGCGCGACCATGTCGAGCACCGCCCGCTGGTGGCCGTGCGCGGTGTCGACGACGAGCACGTCGACCCCGGCGTCGACCAGCAGACCGGCCCGCTTGTAGGCGTCCTCGCCCACGCCGAGCGCGGCGCCGACGACCAGCCGGCCGTCGGCGTCCTTGGTGCTGTTCGGGT
Organism: Geodermatophilus maliterrae; assembly: GCF_041018925.1. Taxonomy (NCBI): domain Bacteria; kingdom Bacillati; phylum Actinomycetota; class Actinomycetes; order Geodermatophilales; family Geodermatophilaceae; genus Geodermatophilus; species Geodermatophilus maliterrae. The sequence continues at coordinate 82,136 of NZ_JBFNXQ010000004.1, read as the reverse complement.
ACTGGTCGCGCTTGACGAAGTCCTTCACCGTGATCAGGCCGCGCAGCCGCCCGGCGTCGTCGATGATCGGCAGCTTCTCGATCTTGCGATGGGACAGCAGGCGCAGCGCGGTGTCGGCGTCGACCCCGACCGGCGCGGTGACCAGCGGCATCGGGGTCATGACGTCGCGCACGAGCCGGTGCTGGTCGGTCTCGAAGCGCATGTCGCGGTTGGTCACGATGCCGACCAGCACGCCCTCGTCGTCGACCACCGGGGCGCCGGAGATGCGGTACCGGGCCGACAGTGCGTCGACCTCGGCCAGGGTGTTGTCCGGCGAGCAGGTGACCGGGTTGGTGACCATCCCGGCCTCGGAGCGCTTGACCAGGTCGACCTGGCCGGCCTGCTCCTCGGCGGCGAGGTTGCGGTGCAGGATCCCGACGCCGCCGATGCGGGCCATGGCGATCGCCATGCGGGCCTCGGTGACGGTGTCCATGGCGCTGGAGAGCAGCGGCACGGCCAGCCGGATGCCGCGGGTGAGCCGGCTGCTCGTGTCGACCTCGGCCGGGACGACGTCGGACTCACCGGGGATGAGCAGGACGTCGTCGTAGGTCAGGCCGAGCGGGGCGAACTTCGCCGGGAGCTCGGGGACGCGGTCGTCGGGCTGCATGGGATGCCGCCACCCTCTCCGTCGGGCGTGCCCCCGGCCGGGCGCACGGGAACCCCCCGATCGTAGGCCGCGGCCGCGTGCGGCCGGGACGCCGCCGTGGGGTGCTGGGCGTGAGATCCGTCGGCGGGGGCGACTACCGTGAGCCCTCGGACGCGCGAGCCCGCGCGTCCCTGCAGGAGCGACAGCGCCGCCGGCGCGTGGGAGGAGGCACCGTGAGTCCCTTCGACGACTCCCCGGGGCCCGACTTCGGCTCCTCGCCGGCGGACCCGCCACCGCTGTCGATGGAGGAGCGGGCCGGCGTCCTCGACGACCTGGCCGAGCTCGAGGTCTTCCGCACGCTGCTCGAGCCCACCGGCATCAAGGGCATCGTCGTCGACTGCCCCGACTGCGACGAGGAGCACCACGTCGACTGGGCGCTGATGCAGGCCAACCTGCGCCAGCTGCTCGAGGAGGGCCAGACCGGCCGGCACGAGCCGCCGTTCGACCCCGACCCGGCCGACTACGTGAGCTGGGACTACGCCAGCGGCTACGCCGACGGGGTGGCCGCGATGGCCGAGCGCGACGAGCCCACCGGCTCCCAGCGCGGCGGCAAGCACGCCCGCGAGGAGTGAAGGACCCCCCTGCTCCCCACCGCTCGCACGCTCGCGGCGGGACCCTGCAGGGGGCCGGGGACGGGGCCGCACGACGAGGTGAGGGGCCCCTCCGACTCGGAGGGGCCCCTCGGCGTGTTCTCGTCCTGCTCAGCTCATCATGCCGCGGCGGAAACCGGTGGCCACCGCCTCGGCGCGGTCCTTCGCGCCCAGCTTGCGGAACAACCGGCGGGCGTGGGTCTTGATGGTGTCCTCGGACAGGTAGAGCTCGCGGCCGATCTGGGCGTTGCTCTTGCCCTGGCTCATGCCGGTGAGCACCTGCATCTCCCGCATCGACAGCGTGACCGGCGGCGTCGTCTCGCGGACCGTCGTGCTCACCGCCCGCGGCCCGGCACCGTTGAGCGGCGTGGCCCAGTTGGGGGCCGGCGCCCCGACCGAGGCCAGCGGCACGGGGGCGGCCGGCTGCGGCGGGCGGCCGTCGGCACGCAGGCCCACCCGGGACAGGCCCAGGCCCATCTCCAACGCGCTGGCGTCCCAGCGCAGGTACCCGCGGGCACCGACGGCGACCGCGGCGCGCACCGTCTCGGCGTCGTCCGGTGCACCCAGCAGCAGCACCGGGACGCCGGGGTGGGCCCGCAGCACCTGGGTGGCCACGGTCAGGCCGGTGTCGACCGCCCGCTGTGTGCCGACCAGCAGCACGTCGGGCTGCCGGATGGCCAGCCGCTGCACCAGCACGGCCGCGTCACCGACGACCTCGACCCGCCCCACGAAGGGCAGCGCCACGAGGCGGGCGGCGACGTCGTCGCGGACACGGCGGCGCTCGTCGTACACCCACACGGTCGTGGCCCCGTGGCCCGGACCGCGCATCCTGTCGTCGATCACGCTGACTCCTCGTCTTCCCCCGGCCGTGCAGGGCGTTCGGGTCACTCGACCCGGGGAACGGCGCGGCCTGCAGCCACCATGAGCGACCGTCAGAGGCGGCAACAGCCGTGCTCACCCTGCGGAGGGAGACGAGGACCGGCAAAATGACGGATCCGGTCGTGTTTGACCCCACTGACCCTCGGGCACCGGCCCCCATGCAGCCGGACCGCCCCCTCCGGCTCGCACCGAGCCGAGGAGGACCCAGATGGCCGACATCCGCCGCCTGCCCACGCCCGTTGCCGAGGTCTGGGACTGGCAGCTGCACGGTGCCTGCCGTGGCGAGAGCACGGCCCTGTTCTTCCACCCCGACGGCGAGCGCGGCCCCGCCCGCGCCCGTCGGCAGGCCGCGGCCAAGGCCGTGTGCGGCAAGTGCCCGGTCGTCGAGGCCTGCCTCAAGCACGCGCTCAGCGTCCGCGAGCCCTACGGCGTGTGGGGCGGCATGAGCGAGGAGGAGCGGGCCCGGCTGATCGCCGCGGAGCCCGCCGCCGTCGCCGCCGGGGTCTGAGCCCACCGGGGTCGGCGGACCCCACCACGGACACCGAGAGGGCCGGTCCAGCTGCTGCTGGACCGGCCCTCTCGCCGTGTGTGCAGGCGCCCGGGACGGCGTCCTCCCGCACCGTGCAGCGTCCTCCCCCACCGTCTGCGGTGAGGGAGGACGCGCGGTGATCAGGTCACCTGATCACCGCCCCGGCCGGCGTCAGTGGCTGTGGCCGTGCCCGTGCGAGTGGCCGTGGGTGTGGTGACCGGCCCCCGCGTGCTCCTCCTCCGCCGGTGCCTCGACGATCGCGGAGTCGGTGGTGAGCACCATCGCGGCGATCGACGCGGCGTTGCCCAGCGCGGCCTTGGTGACCTTGACCGGGTCGATGACGCCCTGCGCGGCCAGGTCGCCGTACTCGCCGGTCGCGGCGTTGAAGCCGTTGCCGACGCCCAGCTCGCGGACCTTGCTGGCCACGACCCGGCCCTCGAAGCCGGCGTTCTCGGCGATGCGGACCAGCGGGGCGTCGAGCGCCGCGCGGACCAGCCGGGCGCCGGTCAGCTCGTCACCGGTGAGGTCGAGCGCGTCGACCGCGGCGGCGGCGTGCACCAGCGCGGAGCCGCCACCGGGGACGACGCCCTCCTCGACCGCCGCGCGGGTGGCGGCGATGGCGTCCTCGATGCGGTGCTTGCGCTCCTTGAGCTCGACCTCGGTGGCCGCGCCGACCCGGATGACGCCGATGCCGCCGGCCAGCTTGGCCAGCCGCTCCTGCAGCTTCTCGCGGTCCCAGTCGGAGTCGGTGGACTCGATCTCGCGGCGGATCTGCGCGACCCGGTCGTTGATCGCCTCACCGGTGCCGCCGCCGTCGACGATCGTGGTCGTGTCCTTGTCGACCGTGACGCGGCGGGCGGTGCCCAGCACCTCGAGGCCCACCTGGTCGAGCCGGAGGCCGACGTCCTCGCTGACCACCTGGCCGCCGGTGACGATCGCCAGGTCGGTCATGAAGGCCTTGCGACGGTCGCCGAAGTAGGGCGACTTCACCGCGACGACCTTGATCGTCTTGCGGATCGAGTTGACGACGAGGGTGGACAGCGCCTCGCCCTCGACGTCCTCGGCGACGATCAGCAGCGGGCGGGCGCCGGAGCCGAGCACCTTCTCCAGCAGCGGCAGCAGGTCGGCCAGCGCGCCGACCTTGCCCTGCACCAGCAGGACGAGGGCGTCGTCGAGGACGGCCTCCATCGCCTCCGGATCGGTCACGAAGTAGGGCGAGAGGTAGCCCTTGTCGAACTGCACGCCCTCGGTGACGTCGAGGTCGGTGGAGAGGGTGTTGCTCTCCTCGACGGTGATGACGCCGTCCTTGCCGACCTTCTCCATCGCCTCGCCGATCAGCTGGCCGACCTCGGCGTCCTGCGCCGAGATGGTGGCGACGCCGGCGATGGACTGCTGGTCGTCGACCGGGATGGCGGCCTCGTCCAGGGCGGTGTGCACCGCGTCGACGGCGGCGCGCATGCCGCGGCCGAGCGCCATCGGGTTGGCGCCGGCGGCGACGTTGCGCATGCCCTCCTTGACCAGGGCCTGGGCCAGCACGGTCGCGGTGGTGGTGCCGTCACCGGCGACGTCGTTGGTCTTGGTGGCGACGCTCTTGGCAAGCTGGGCGCCGAGGTCCTCGTAGGGGTCCTCGAGCTCGACCTCGCGGGCGATGGTGACGCCGTCGTTCGTGATGGTCGGGGCGCCGAACTTCTTGTCGAGGACGACGTTGCGACCGCGCGGGCCGAGGGTCACCTTGACCGCGTCGGCGAGCTTGTCCACACCGCGCTCGAGCGCGCGGCGGGCGTCCTCGTTGAACTTGATGATCTTGGCCATGGGGCCCTTCCGATCAGAGGGTGCACGGGGTGGGACGACGACCGCCCCGGGACCCGGTCAGGACGGGTCGCCGGGGCGGACGTGACGTGCTGGAACGGCCATCTCTCAGGGTCCCGCGCCGAGCCTGCGAGGCGTGGGGGGAGAGATGGTCCTTCTACTACTTCTCCACGACGGCGAGCAGGTCGCGGGCGGAGAGCACGAGGTACTCCTCGCCGGCGTACTTGACCTCGGTGCCGCCGTACTTCGAGTAGATGACGACGTCGCCGACGTTGACGTCGAGCGGGACGCGGTTGCCGTTGTCGTCGATGCGGCCGGGGCCCACGGCGATGACCGTGCCCTCCTGCGGCTTCTCCTTGGCGGTGTCCGGGATGACCAGACCGGAGGCAGTGGTGGTCTCGGCCTCGTTGGCCTGGACCACGACGCGGTCCTCGAGCGGCTTGATGGTGACCTTGGTAGCGGTCGTCACGAGGTGACGCCCCCTTCGGGATCGGACGGCTGGTGGGCTTGCACGTTGTGGCACGGGGTCTGGGCCTGCCGTCGCGGGGGTCAGGCGCCGACCCGTGTCGATTGGCACTCTACCCACGAGAGTGCCAGCCACTCAACCGGGTCACCGGCGGGGTGGAACAGCCGGCGGAGGACGCTGGCCGGGTGCCCGACGACGACGTGCCCGCCCAGCTGCAGCGACTGCGCACGCCGGCCGGGGCGGCGGCCACCGCCCGTGCCGCGGCACTGCTCGCCGAGGGCGCCGACGTGCTCGCCGGCGTGGCCCGGCTGCGCGCGGAGGTGGGCCCGGAACTGGCCGGGCCGGCGTGGGAGCTGGCCCGGTTGCGGGCGCGCGCACGGCCGGTGTTCGGCGCCGACGCCGACCTGCTGTTGCTCACCGCCGACACCCTCGAGCAGGCCGGCCGACCCGAGCTGGCCGCCCGCCGCGCCGCGCGCCTGCTGGCCGACGGCACCGACTCCGCCGCCGACCTCGGCTGCGCGGCCGGCACCGACTCCGTGGCGCTGGCCCGGGCGGGCGCCCGGGTGCTGGCGGTGGACCGCGACCCGGTCGCGCGGGAGCTGACCGCCGCCAACGTCGCCGCGCTCGGGGTGGACGACGACGTGTGGGTGGTCGCCGGCGACGTCGTCGAGCTGGTCGACGCCGCCCGCGGTGGCGAGGTGGCCGGCTGCGGCGCCGCCGTCCTGGACCCCGCCCGGCGGGCCGGCGGACGGCGGCAGCTCGACCCCGACCGTTGGTCCCCGCCCTGGTCCACGGTCACCACGCTGCTCGACCGGGTGCCGCGCGCGGTGGTCAAGGTGGCGCCCGGACTGGACCACGAGCGGGTGCCCGACGGCGTCGAGGCCGAGTGGGTGTCGGTGCGCGGGTCGATCGTCGAGGCGCTGCTCTGGGGTCGCGGCGTCTCGGCCACCTGGCGGCGGGCGACGGTCGTGCGCGACGGCGGTGTCACCGAGCTGACCGCCGACGCCGACCCCGGCCCCGCCGTCGCCGGTCCGGTGCGCGGCTGGCTGCACGAGCCCGACCCCGCCGTCATCCGGTCCGGGCTGGTGTCGCTGGTGGCCGGCGACCTCGGCGCCACGCTGGTCGACCCGACGATCGCCTACCTGACCTCCGACGCCGCCGCGGACTCCCCCTGGGTGGCCTCCTACCGGGTCGACGAGGTGCTGCCGTTCAACCTCAAGCGGCTCCGGGCGCTGCTGCGGTCGCGCGGCGTCGGCCGGGTGACGGTGAAGAAGCGCGGCTCGGCGATCGAGCCCGAGCTCCTCGCCCGGCAGTTGCGCGGCGACGGCGCGGGGACGGCGGTCGTCGTCGTCACCCGGGTCGCCGGCGCTCCGGCGGCGCTGGTGTGCGACGTCAGCGGGTGACCACGTCGATGGGCAGCGAGCTGTCCGCGCCCAGGTCGGGGGCCGACGGCGCGACGCCGGCCGCGACCAGCCGTGACCCGAGCGCGGCGACCATCGCGCCGTTGTCGGTGCACAACCGCGGGCTGGGTACCCGCAGCACGATCCCGGCGGCGGCGCAGCGCTCCTCGGCCAGCGCGCGCAGCCGCGAGTTGGCCGCCACTCCCCCGCCGAGCACCAGGTGGTCGACGCCGGAGTCGCGGCAGGCACGAACGGCCTTGGCGGTGAGCACGTCGGCCACCGCCTCCTGGAACGACGCCGCGACGTCGGCCACCGGCACCGGCTCGCCGGCCCTCCGGCGGGCCTCGACCCAGCGGGCGACGGCGGTCTTGAGCCCGGAGAACGAGAAGTCGTAGGGGGCGTCGCGGGGGCCGGTGAGCCCGCGGGGGAAGTCGATGGCCGAGGCGTCGCCGTCGCGGGCGGCGCGGTCGATCGGCGGGCCGCCCGGGAAGGGCATGCCGAGCACGCGGGCGACCTTGTCGAACGCCTCGCCGGCCGCGTCGTCGATCGTGCGGCCCAGCGAGGTCACCTCGCGGGCGAGGTCGGGCACCAGCAGCAGCGAGCTGTGCCCGCCGGAGACCAGCAGCGCCAGCGACGGCTCGGCCAGCCGGCCGTGCTGCAGCTCGTCGACGGCGACGTGCGCGGCCAGGTGGTTGACCCCGTACAGCGGCTTGTCCAGCGCCAGCGCGTAGGCCTTGGCCGCGGCCAGGCCGACCAGCAGCGCGCCGGTCAGCCCGGGCCCGGCGGTGACCGCGACGGCGTCGACGTCGGAGGCGCGCACCCCGGCCTCGGCCAGGGCGCGGTGCACGGTGGGGACCATCGCCTCCAGGTGCGCCCGCGAGGCGATCTCGGGCACCACGCCGCCGAAGCGCTCGTGCTCGGCCATCGAGGTGGCCAGCGCGTCGGCCAGCAGCGTCTGCCCGCGGACGACGCCGACCCCGGTCTCGTCGCAGGAGGTCTCGAACCCCAGCACCAGCGGCTCGCTCATCGCAGCAGCTCCCGCCTCATCACGACCGCGTCCGTCCCGCTCGGCTGGTAGTAGCGCGGGCGCCGGCCGATCTCGGTGAACCCCCGCCGCCGGTAGAGCCCCTGGGCGAGGTCGTTGTCGGCGCGGACCTCGAGCAGCACCACCGGGCTGCGCCGGTCGGCCTCGGCCAGCAGCGCGTCGAGCAGCTCCGCGCCGATCCCCTCGCCCTGCCGGGCGCGGGCGACGCCGATCGTCGACACGTGCGCCTCGTCGTCGTAGGCGATCAGCCCGGCGTAGCCGACGACCGTCCCGTCGTCCTCGGCGACCAGGTAGTGCCGGGTGTCGGGGCGCGACAGCTCGTCGCGGTACATCGCGCGGGTCCAGGTGTCGGGCGCGAAGAGCTCCTCCTCCAGCACCAGGACCGCGTCGAGGTCGGCCAGCCGCATCGGCCGCAGCCGCACCGTCGTCACGACGTGGTCACCGGCTTGAACGACGTCGGCGGGACGGCGTCGGGGCGGCGCAGGTAGAGCGGCACCAGCGGGCCGGCGGACGAGGGGTCGGCCAGCGGCTCCGCGGCCGCGCGCAGCAGGCCGGCCGTCGTCACCTCGGCGGGGGTGACCGGCGCGCCCAGCCGTTCCCCGAACCGCGGGTCGCCGACCAGCGGGCCGGTCAGGTGCGCGTCCTCGGGGCGGACGACGCCCGGCCCGTCGACCCGCGCCCCGGCCGCGTCGTAGGCGGCCCAGTAGACCTCCTTGCGGCGGGCGTCGGTGACCACCGTGCGGGCGCCCTCGCCCACCGCGTCGAGCGAGCAGACGCCGACGGCGGGGATGCCCCGGGCGTCGGCGAGCGCCGCTGCGGTGACCACGCCGACGCGCAGGCCGGTGAAGGGCCCCGGTCCCAGTCCGGTCACCACGGCGTCCAGGTCGCCCAGCGCCAGCCCGGCCTCGGCCAGTGCCTCCCGCACGGCGGGGACCAGCAGCTCGGCGTGCCGGTTGCCCGAGGGCACCGACCGCTCGGCGAGGACCTCGACCCGCCCGTCGCCCGAGCGGCGGGCGACCCCGGCGACCAGCGTGGGGGTCGCGGTGTCGAGGGCGAGGACGAGCACGGGACGCCAGGTTAGTCCGCGGGCGCACCCGCGCCGGTCACCCGCTCGACCAGGTCGGCGTAGGACGGGTCCGCCAGCGCCAGCCCGCGGACCTCGGCCGCGGACACCCAGCGCAGCTCGTCGTGCTCGGCCGGCTGCAGGTTGCGCGGCTCCCCCTCCCACGCACGGACGGCGTAGAGCACCAGGTGCAGCTCCCCGTCCTCGAGGCGGGCCACGGGGTCGGCGTCCACCCGCGCCACGACGACGCCGACCTCCTCGCGCAGCTCCCGGGCCAGCGCGGTGCGCTCGTCCTCGCCGGGCTCGACGTGGCCGCCGGGGAGGTCCCAGACGTCGGGGTACCAGCGGCGGGCCGGCGACCGGTGGCCCAGGAGGACCCGGTCGCCCCGGACGAGGACCCCGGCGACGACGTGGTGGACGCGGGCGGTCACAGGTCGAGCTCGTACACGATCTCGACGCCGTCGACCTCGTCGACCTCCTCGCCGACCTCGCGGAAGCCGAACGGCAGCGCCACCGCCCGCGACGCCGCGTTGGACGGGGCGATCGACACCCGCACCACCCGCACGCCGGGCTCGCGACGGGCGCGGTCGACCAGGGCGGCCAGCGCCGCGCGCGCGTACCCGCGCCGCTGGTGCTCGGGGACGACGGCGTAGCCGATCTCGACCGTGCCGCGGGCATCGGGCGGGCCGTGGAAGCCGGCGCGGCCGACGGCGAGCCGCCGGTCGGGGTCCCACACGACGCCGGTCACCCAACCGGCCGCTCCGGGGTCGGCGGCCACCTGCTGCGCGCGCACCCGCCACACCGGCGCCCACTCCGGATCCGCGAACGACGGCGGGAGCGGCACGGGGGCGGCCGCGTTCGCCGCGGCCAGGTCGCCGTCGGCCAGCGCCGCGAACACCGGGCCGCTGAGCGCGACCACCTCCACGCGCGGCGCGGCCGGCGGGGCGGCGGGGACGGACACGGCGGCGACGCTAGCGGTCACGGAGCCGTGCGGCGCCGGCGCCCGGGCCGGGTGACCGGTCAGCCGCTGCTCCCAGCCGGGGCCGTGCGGCACGAGGACGGCGGTGCGGACGTCGTCGTCGCGGCGGTCCAGCCGCACCTCCAGGTGCTCGTCGGCGAGCCGCTCGACCAGTCCGGCGCCCCACTCGACGACGGTCACCGACTCCTCGGTCGAGGCGTCGAGGTCGAGGTCGTCGACGTCGGCGACGCTCGCCAGCCGGTAGGCGTCGACGTGCACCAGCGGCAGCCGCCCGCCGCGGTGCACGCGGGCGATGACGAACGTCGGCGAGGTGACCGGCTCGGTGACCCCGAGGGCGGCGCCGAGGCCCTGGGTGAGCGCGGTCTTGCCGGCGCCGAGCGGGCCGGTGAGGACGACCAGGTCGCCGGGCCCGACGACGGCGGCCAGTGCGGCGCCCAGTGCCCGGGTGTCCTCGGGCGTGGGCAGGACGTGGTCCCGCCTCACGCCAGGCTCGCCGCCACCGAGGTCAGGTCCGCCAGCAGGCCGGCGCGCGGCGCCCCGTGCGGGCCGAACCGGATGGCCGCCGACGGGTGGTAAGTGGCCCAGACGGCGCGGCCACCGACGTCGTGCGGGCGGCCGCGGGCCGCGGCGAGCACCGTCCTCGGTCCGAGGAACCACTTGGCCGACGAGAGCCCGAGGGCCACGACGACCGGCGGGTCGAGGAGCTCGAGCTGGCGGCGCAGCCAGCCGCTGCAGCGGGCGACCTCGGGCGTCTTCGGCGTCCGGTTGCCCGGGGGGCGGCACTTCACGATGTTGAGGACGGCGGCGTCGGCGCGGTCCAGCCCGGCCTCGGCGAGCAGCCGGTCGAGCAGCTGTCCCGACTTCCCGACGAAGGGCCGGCCGGTCTCGTCCTCGTTCGCACCGGGCGCCTCCCCGATGAGCGCGAAGCGGGCCCGGCCGTTGGCCGGGGGGTCGCCGACGACGACGTGCTGCCGGGTGGTGGCCAGCTCGGGGCACGCGACGCAGGGCGTGGCGGCTGCGGCCAGCGCCGGCCAGTCGGCGGCCGCCGCGGCGGCGCGGGCGACCTCCTCGGCCGTCGCCCGGGTCACGGCGTCGAACCGGGGCGGACGGGGGGCGGCCACACCCCGACCCTACGGCGGCGGCGCGGGAGCGGCCCGCGGGCTTCCGTCCGGAGCCGCGTCCTGTCACCGTTGCCCCCAGGACCCCCGCACGGGAGGTGGTGGGCATGACCCCGCAGCCGGACGTGTACGACGTCGCCTTCCTCGCCGGCGGCCCGCACCGGGTGGTGGACACCGCCCTGGTGGCGCTGGCGTCCACCGGCCGGGTCCGCGCGGTCGCACCGGGCGAGCTGCAGGTCGTCGACCCGCGCCGCCGGCACCCCGTGGAGGCCGCCGTCCTCGACGCCGTCGGCGGGCGCGGGCGGCGCTCGGTGGACACGGTGCACTGGCGGGCCCTGGCCGACCGGCGGGTCACCGGCATCGGGCGGCGGTTGCACGACGCGGGCCTGCTCGGCCGGGTGCTCGGCCCGACCGCGGCCGGCCGCCGTCTGCTGCGCGAGCTGCGCTGCGCCGTCGGTGCCGGCGACCCGGTCCGCCGGGTGGCCCTCGACGGGCGCGAGCAGGTGACCGACCCGGCGCTGCACGCGGCCGTCTTCGAGCCGCCGCGCCACCCCGTGCTCCCCGGTGCCGGGACGACGCCGTGGGACCTGTCCTTCGCCGACGGCTGGCAGGCCGCCCACCGCACGCGGGACGCGATCGTCGCCCGGGCGCAGAGCGGCGGGCTCGGCTGAGCGGGCCTCAGTCCTGCGGGCGGCCGGCGGTCTCGGCGGCGACCCGGCGCAGCAGCCCGGTCAGCGCCCGGGTCACCTCGTCGGGCTTCTCCAGCGTCACCAGGTGACCGGCCTCCGGGACGACGACGTACTCGACCCGGCCCTCGCCCACCCCCCCGAGGTGCTCGACGAGCAGGTCGCTGTGCGCCTTGGGGATCATCTTGTCCTGGTCGCCGGTCAGCACGAGGACGGGCACCCGAGCCAGGGGCGCCAGCGCGCCGGTCTCGTCCAGGCCGGTCAGCGCCGGGTAGAACTCCGCGATCACGTCGACCGGGGTGCCGGCGATCATCGCGTCCACGTAGCGGCCCAGCCGCGGGTCGACGTCGGCGGAGGCGAACGACAGCGAGCGGGTGATCGCGCTGACCACCTCGGCGACCAGCTTGCGGGTGCGCTCGGCGAAGGCCGGCCGGCGGCGCATCGTGTAGGCGGCGAACGGCAGGACGGCGGCCCGCACGCGGGTCAGGAACTCGGGCATGCCGAAGTCGAGGTCGGCGAGGTTGCCGCTCGACGTCGACACCAGGGCGACGCCGACCACCTTGGGGCCGAACAGCTCGGGGGCGACCTCGGCCAGGCCCATGATCGTCATGCCGCCCATGGAGTGTCCGATCAGCACGACCGGGCCCGAGGGCGCCCGCGCCGCGAGCACGCTGGCCAGGTCGTGGGCCAGCTGCTCGACGGTCGAGTGCTCGGCCGGCCCGCGCGAGGACGAGCCGTGCCCGCGCTGGTCGTAGAAGACCAGCCGGGCGTCGGGCCGGTGGCCGTTGGCGGTGGCCAGCGTGGCGGCCAGGGACCGCCGCTGGTAGGTCCACGACGCCATCGACAGCGTGTAGCCGTGCACGAAGACGACGGTCAGCGGCGCGTCGAGCGGGCCGATCTCCTCCACCGCCAGCAGCACGCCGTCGTCGGCCTGCACCAGCGCCGTGCGGTCGGCCCGCCGCGCCGCGGCGCCGAGCGGGTCGTCCTCGCGCAGGTCGGCGTCGCTGGCGCCCTCGGGCAGGGCACCGGCGGGGCTCAGCCGGTCGGCGCGCACCCGCCGGGTGGCGATGCGCGCGACCGTGACGCCGACCGCCGTCGTCGCGGCCACCAGGCCCACGACGGCCCCGGCGACCCCGACCACCGGGTGGCGCGACAGCGCGTCGGCGACCCCCGACCGCGCCGGCGTCGCCTGCTCCCCGGCGGACCCGGGCCTCCCCCACCGTGCCATCAGACCGCCCCCGCAGTCCCGACGTAGCGGCGGGTGAAGCGCCCGCCGACCCGGGTGACCAGCTCGTAGTGGATGGTGTCGACCGCGTCGGCCCACTGCTGCGCGGTCGGCTCGCCCCGGTCGCCAGGCCCCCACAGCACGACCTCGTCGCCCGGCGCGACCTCGGCGTCGCCGACGTCGAGCACGAACTGGTCCATGCACACGCGCCCGGCGATCGTGCGCTGGGCGCCGGCGGCCAGCACCGGCGCGCGGTTGCCCCCGGCCCGCGGCACGCCGTCGGCGTAGCCGACGGGGACGAGTACCAGGGTGGTCTCGCGCTCGGGCGTGTAGGTGTGCCCGTAGGAGACGCCGACGCCGGCCGGTACCCGCTTGGTCAGCGCGGCCGCGGCGCGCACGGTCATCGCCGGCCGGAGCCCGTGCACGGCGGGGTTCCCGCCGAGCGGGTCGAGGCCGTAGACGGCGATCCCCGGGCGGACCATGTCGTACCAGGTCTCGGGCAGCGCGACGGTGGCCGCGGAGTTGGCCAGGTGCAGCCGGGCGTCGGTCAGCCCCGCCCGGCGGGCGATCGCCACGGCCTCGTCGAACAGGCGCACCTGCGCGCCGATCGTGGGGTGGGTCGGCGCGTCGGCGTAGGCCATGTGGCTCCACAGCCCGACCACGCTGAGGTCGCCGTCGGTCCGGGCCCGTGCCGCGGCGTCGACCAGCGCGGGCCAGGCGGCTTCGGTGGCGCCCTCCCGGGACAGTCCGGTGTCGGCGCACAGGTGCAGCCGGGCGGGGCGGCCGGTGGCGCGGGCGGCCTCGACCACCTCGGCCAGCGCCCACTCGGCGTTGACCGACACCTCGACGTCGGCGGTGAGCGCGGCGGCGTAGTCGGTGCCGGGCCGGTGCAGCCAGGCCAGCACCGGGACGGTGATCCCGGCGGCCCGCAGCGCGAGGGCCTCCTCGAGCACGGCGACGCCGAGCGCGTCGGCCCCCCCGGCCAGCGCCGCCCGCGCGGCGGGCACCAGGCCGTGGCCGTAGCCGTCGGCCTTGACCACCGCCATCAGCGGCCGGCTCACCCGGTCCCGGAGCGCAGCCGTGTTGGCCGCGATCGCGTCGAGGTCGACGACCACCTCGGCCCCGTCCGCCCTGTCGCTCACGCCTCCGAGTCTCGCAGGCCCCCGGTCCCCGGCTCGCGCACCCGGCCGACCGTCTCGGGCAGCCGCCGCACCAGGTCGCCCGCGATCAGCGGCCCGCGCTCGGCGGCCAGCTGCCCGGTGCGGCCGTGCAGGTGGGCGGCGGCCGCGGCGGTCTCCGCGGCGGGTGTGCCGGTGGCCAGCAGCGCGCCGAGGATGCCCGCCAGCACGTCGCCGGTGCCGGCGGTGGCCAGCTCCGAGGTGCCGGTGGCGTTGACGTACGCCGTCCCGTCGGGAGCGGCGACGACGGTGGCGTCCCCCTTGAGCAGCACGACGGCGCCGAGCTCGGCGGCCAGCCGGCGGGCACTGCCGACCCGGTCGGCGTCGACCGGGACGCCGAAGCGCTCGAACTCGCGGTCGTGCGGGGTGAGCACGGTGGGCGCGTCCCGGCCGCGGACGAGGGCGGGCTCGCGGGCGGCCATCGTGAGCGCGTCGGCGTCCACCACCACCGGCAGGTCGGTGGCCAGCACCTCGGCGAGCACGCTGCGCGCGTCGTCGTCGGTGCCCATGCCCGGGCCGGCCACCCAGGCCTGCACGCGGCCGGCGTCGGCCGGCCGGCCGTCGGTGACGATCGCCTCGGGCCAGGCCGCGCGGACGCCGTCGCCGGCCGTCCCGGCGTAGCGGACCAGCCCGGCGCGGGTGCGCAGCGCCGCGCCGGTGCACAGCACCGCGGCACCCGGGTAGGTCGCCGAGCCCGCGACGACGCCGACCACGCCGCGGGAGTACTTGTCGTCGCCCGGCTCCGGGGGCTGCAGGTGCGCGGCGACGTCGGCGTCGGTGAGCTGGTGCGCCCGCGGCGGGGCCAGGTGCGGGCCGAGGCCGATGTCGACCAGGTGCACGGTGCCGGCGTACCCGCGCCCGTCGCCGACGACGAGGCCGGGCTTGACGGCGCCGAAGGTGACCGTGTGCAGCACGGGGAACGCCGCACCCTCGACCGCGCCGGTGTCGGCGTCCACGCCGCTCGGCACGTCGACGGCGACGGTCAGCCCCGGGCCCGTCGCGGCCCGCTCGGCCAGTGCCGCGGCGGCCGGCCGCAACCCGCCCCGGCCGCCGATGCCGACGATCCCGTCGAGCACCAGGTCGGCGCGGTCGAGCCCGTCGGGACCCTCGGGTCCGGTCACCCGGCCGCCGGCGCGGCGCAGTGCGGCGAGCCCGGCGGGGTGCGCGCGGCCGGGGTCGAGCAGGACGGCGGTCACCCGGGCGCCGCGGGCGGCCAGGTGCGCACCGGCGAACAGCGCGTCACCGCCGTTGTTGCCGCCGCCGACCAGCACGGTGACCCGCACGCCGTGCGCCCGGCCGAGCCGCCGCAGGCAGACGGTGGCCAGGCCGGTGGCCGCTCGCCGCATGAGCGCGCCCTCGCGGGTGCGGGCCAGCAGCACGTCCTCGGCGGCGCGGACCTCGGCGGCGCGGACCTCGGCGGCGGTGGACAGGCCGATCACGGCCGCCTCCCCCGCGCGATGCCGCTCTCGGCGATGACGACGGCGGAGGCGATCCCGCCGTCGTGGCTGAGCGAGACGTGCCAGCGGGTGACCCCCAGCTCGGCGCCCCGCTCCGCGATGCTGCCCCGCACGTCCAGGTGCGGCCGGCCGCGCTCGCCGACGACGACCTCGGCGTCGTGCCAGCGCAGGCTGGCAGGGGCGCCGAGCGCCTTGGCCAGGGCCTCCTTGGCGGCGAACCGTGCGGCCAGCGACTCCGGGCTGCGGTCACCGCCCGACGGCGTCCGCTGCTCGGCCTCGGTGAACAGCCGGTCGCGCAGACCCGGGGTGCGGGTGAGCGACTCCGCGAAGCGGGCCACGGGGACCACGTCGATCCCGACCCCGACGATCACCGGCTCAGTCTGCCCCAACCGTGCTGGAACGGCCCCGTCCAGAGGCTCACCCCGAGCCTGCGAGGGGTGAGGGGGACGGGGTCCTTCTATTCGACGGTGACGCTCTTGGCCAGGTTGCGCGGCTGGTCGACGTCGTGGCCGCGGGCGGCGGCGATCTCGCAGGCGAGCACCTGCAGCGGCACCGTCGTGAGCACCGGCGCGAGCAGGGTCGGCGTGCGCGGCACGCGGACGAGGTGGTCGGCGTACGGGACGACGTCCTCGTCGCCCTCCTCGGCGATCACGACGGTGCGCGCCCCGCGGGCACGGACCTCCTGGATGTTGGAGACGACCTTGTCGTGCACCGACTCCCGGCTGCGCGGCGACGGGACGACGACCACCACCGGGGTGCCCTGGTCGATCAGCGCGATCGGGCCGTGCTTCAGCTCACCCGCGGCGAAGCCCTCGGCGTGGATGTAGGCGAGCTCCTTGAGCTTGAGCGCACCTTCCAGGGCCACCGGGTACCCGACGTGCCGGCCGAGGAACAGGATCGTGTCGGCGTCGGCGAGGGACCGGCCCAGCTCGCGGACCGGCTCCATGCGGCCCAGCACGACGCTCACCTCGTCGGGCAGCCTGCGGATGTCCTCGACGATCGCGGCCACCTCGTCGGCGTACTTGATGCCGCGGATCTGGGCGAGGACGAGGCCCACCAGGTAGCAGGCGACGACCTGGGCGAGGAACGCCTTGGTCGAGGCGACGGCGATCTCCGGCCCGGCGTGGGTGTAGAGGACGGCGTCGGACTCCCGCGGGATGGTGGAGCCGTTGACGTTGCAGATGGCCAGGGTGCGGGCCTTCTGGTCGCGGGCGTGCCGCAGCGCCATGAGCGTGTCCATCGTCTCGCCGGACTGGCTGATGACGACGACCAGCGTGGAGCGGTCGAGCACCGGGTCGCGGTAGCGGAACTCGCTGGCCACCTCGACCTCGACCGGGATGCGGGTCCAGTGCTCGATGGCGTACTTGGCGATCAGCCCGGCGTGGAAGGACGTGCCGCACGAGACGACGAAGATCTTGTCGATGTCGCGCAGCTCCTGGTCGGACAGCCGGACCTCGTCGAGCAGCAGCCGGCCGTCGTCGCCCAGCCGGCCGAGCAGGGTGTCGGCGACCGCCTGCGGCTGCTCGGCGATCTCCTTGAGCATGAACCAGTCGTAGCCGCCCTTCTCGGCGGCGGCGGCGTCCCAGTCGACGGTGTAGGCGACCGGCTCGACGGCGGTGCCGTGGAAGTCGGTGACCGTCAGCCCGCGGGTGCGGTCGATCTCGACGACCTGGTCCTGGCCGAGCTCGCGGGCCTCGCGGGTGTGCGCGATGAAGGCCGCGACGTCGGAGCCGAGGAAGTACTCGCCGTCGCCGACGCCCACCACGAGCGGGCTGTTGCGCCGCGAGGCGACCAGCGTGTCGGGCTCGTCGGCGTGCGCGGCGACGAGGGTGAAGGCCCCCTCCAGCCGGCGGCTGACCGCCCGCAACGCCTCGGCCAGCCGGTCGGGACCCGCCGGCAGCTCGTCGTAGGCGCGGGCCAGCAGGTGCGCGGCGACCTCGGTGTCGGTCTCGGAGCGGAACTCGGTTCCCGCGTCCTCGCACTCGGCGCGCAGCGCGGCGAAGTTCTCGATGATCCCGTTGTGGATCACCGCGACCCGGCCGTCCGCGGACAGGTGCGGGTGGGCGTTGCGGTCGGTCGGGCCGCCGTGGGTGGCCCACCGCGTGTGCCCGATGCCGAGCGTCGACGCCGGCAGCGGCTGGTCGGCAAGGACCTTCTCGAGGTTCGCCAGCTTGCCCGCCTTCTTGGCCGTGCTCAGCTCAGCCGCGCCGTCGACCCGGACGGCCACCCCGGCGGAGTCGTACCCGCGGTACTCCAGCCGGCGCAGACCCTCCAGGACGACCTCCAGGGCGTCCTTCGAGCCGACGTAACCCACGATGCCGCACATCCCTCGGAGGTTACCGGCAGAGGCGGACCGATCCGTCCTGTCCGCGCCGTGTCACCGTCGCCGGACACCGCCGCCCCACCAGTCCCACGGCTCCGACCGGGGTGGCCGGGGCCGGGGCCGTCCCGTGGGAGGGGGTCCCGTCAGCCGACGGCGGCGACGACGGCGGCCAGGCGCTGGGCGATCGCGTCGGCCTGCTCCTGGGTGGGCGCCTCGACCATCACGCGCACGAGCTGCTCGGTCCCCGAGGGACGCAGCAGCACGCGGCCGTCGTCCCCGAGCTCCTCCTCGACGGCGTTGACCGCGCCGGCCACCTCGTCGCTCTCGACGACGGCGATCCGGTCGCGCACCGGCACGTTGACCAGGATCTGCGGCAGCCGCACGACCACGGAGGCGAGCTCGGCGAGCGACGCGCCGGTGGCGTGCAGGCGGGAGAGCAGCGACAGGCCGGTCAGCAGGCCGTCGCCGGTGGTGGCGTGGTCCAGGAAGACGAGGTGCCCGCTCTGCTCGCCGCCCAGGCTCAGCCCGCGGGCGCGCAGCGCCTCGAGCACGTAGCGGTCGCCGACCGCGGTGGTGTGCACCGCGATGCCGGCGTCGCGCATGGTGTGGTGGAAGCCCAGGTTGCTCATCACCGTGGCGACGACGGTGTCCTGCGCCAGCTCGCCGCGCTCCTTGAGGCCCAGCGCGCAGACCGCGAGGATCGCGTCGCCGTCGACGACCTCGCCGTCGGCGGTGACCGCCAGGCAGCGGTCGGCGTCGCCGTCGTGCGCGATGCCGAGGTCGGCGCCCAGGCTGCGCACCGCGTCCTTGAGCGGGCCCAGGTGGGTGGAGCCGATGCCGTCGTTGATGTTCCAGCCGTCGGGCTCGCCACCGATGACGGTGACGTCGGCCCCCGCACGGCGGTAGACGTCGGGTGCGCAGGCGGCGGCGGACCCGTGCGCGCAGTCGACGACCAGGCGCAGCCCCGGGACGGGGGCCGGCAGTGTCGCGAGCAGGTGTGCGGTGTAGTCCTCGGTGCCGCCGGCGAGGTCGCGGACCCGGCCGACGCCGTCCCCGGTGGGCCGGGGCCCGGGGCCGTCACCGGCGAGGACGGTGCGCTCGATGGCGGCCTCGACCGCGTCGGGCAGCTTGTGGCCGCCGCGGCTGAACAGCTTGATGCCGTTGTCGGGCATCGGGTTGTGGCTCGCCGAGATCATGACGCCGAGGTCGGCGCCGGTCGAGGCGGTGAGGAAGGCGACGGCGGGGGTGGGCAGGACGCCCACGCGGAGCACCTCGGCACCCGCGCTCGCCAGGCCCGCCACGACGGCGGCCTCGAGCATCTCCCCGCTGGCGCGGGGGTCACGGCCGACGACCGCGACGGGACGCCGGGTCCCGTCGCGGTCGGCGAGCACGCCGGCGGCCGCGCGGGCCACCGAGAGAGCCAGCTCCGGCGTGAGGTCGGCGTTGGCCCGACCCCGGACGCCGTCGGTCCCGAAGAGGCGACCCACGGCCGTACCGGTCAGCGCTTCGAGTACTGCGGTGCCTTGCGGGCCTTCTTGAGCCCGTACTTCTTGCGCTCGGTGACCCGGGCATCGCGGGTGAGGAAGCCGGCCTTCTTCAGGGCCGGACGGTCGTCGGCCTCGACCTCGACGAGGGCGCGGGCGATGGCCAGGCGCAGCGCACCGGCCTGCCCGCTGACGCCGCCGCCGTGCAGGATGCCGACGACGTCGTACTGCTCGCCCTTCTCCAGGATCACGAACGGCTCACGGATGAGCTGCTGGTGGACCTTGTTGGGGAAGTACTGCTCGAGGGTGCGGCCGTTGAGGCGGAACTGGCCGGTGCCGGGGAGGAGCCGCACGCGGACGATGGCCTCCTTGCGGCGACCGACGGTCTGGACGGGACGCCCCTCGGCGTCGGTCACGTTCAGGGCGGAGGTCACTGGGCCACCTGCTTGATCTCGAAGGTCTGGGGCTGCTGAGCGGCGTGCGGGTGCTCCGGCCCCGCGTACACCTTCAGCTTCTTGATCATCTGCCGGCCGAGGCTGTTGTGCGGCAGCATGCCCTTGACGGCGCGCTCCACGACCCGGTCGGGGTGGGTGCGCAGCTGGTCACCGACGTTGATCGCGCGCAGACCGCCCGGGTAGCCGGAGTGCCGGTAGGCCGTCTTCTGGTCCCGCTTGGAGCCGGTGAGGGCGATCTTGCCGGCGTTGACGACGACCACGAAGTCGCCGACGTCCACGTGCGGTGCGAACTGCGGCTTGTGCTTGCCGCGCAGCAGGGTCGCGACCTGGCTGGCGAGTCGACCGAGCACCACGTCGGTGGCGTCGATGACGTGCCACGCCCGGGCGATCTCGCCGGGCTTGGGTGAGTACGTGCGCACGGCGCTCGTGTCCTCCGTCGTCGTCGGGGCGGCTGGTGGGATCGCCTCACCGAGCACGGGAGACGCCGACGGCACGCGCGCACCAGCCGGCGGCCGCGCACCAGCCGACGACGATACCAGCCGGTCACCACGGGCCGGCCGGCCGCTCAGCCGTCGACGAGGTCCGCTGTCACGCTCCCGGCGCCGGCTCCACCCGGTGCAGTCGGCCGGTGGTGACGTCGTAGACGGTCCCGCAGATCTCCTTGGAGAGCAGGAACGGGCTCTCCTGCAGCAGCCGGATCGACTCGCGGACGTCGTCGTCGGCGTCGGTGAAGGCCCGCGCCGGCCACGGCGGGCGGACGCCGGTGGCCTGCTCGACGAGGTCGGCGAAGGCGGCGTCGTCGGTCTTCTGCAGCCCGCAGTCGGTGTGGTGGACCAGCACGATCTCGCGGGTGCCGAGCAGGTGCTGGGAGATGGTCAGCGACCGGATGGTGTCGTCGGTGACGACGCCGCCGGCGTTGCGGATGACGTGCGCGTCGCCGACGGCCAGGCCCAGCAGCGGGAACAGCGGCATCCGCGAGTCCATGCAGGCGACGACGGCGACCTTCCGTGCCGGCGCCACGGGCAGCTCGCCGCGGAAGTCGCGGGCCCACTCCTCGTTGGCGGCCAGCATCCGCTCGTACTCGGGCATGCGCTCTCCTCCGGGTCCGTGTCGGGCACGGCTAGCCAACCACCTGCCCCGGGAGCCGCCCACCGGGCCATCGGCCAGGATGGCCGGGTGCGCACGGTCGAGGAACACCAGGCGGTCGTGGCCGCCCTGCTCGCGCCGCTCGGCGAGGAGGAGGTGCCGCTGGCCGCGGCGCACGGCCGCGTCCTGGCGCGGGACGTGCCGGCGAGCGTGCCGCTGCCGGGCTTCGACAACTCGGCGATGGACGGCTACGCCGCCCGCTGGGCCGAGGTCGGCTCCGCGGGTGAGCGCCCCGTGCGGCTGCCGGTCGCCGACGACGTCCCCGCCGGGCGCACCGACGTCGTCCCGCTGGCGCCGGGCACGGTCCAGCGGATCATGACCGGGGCGCTGCTGCCGCCGGGCACCGACGTGATCGTCCCGGTGGAGCTCACCGACGCCGCCACCGACGTGGTCGAGATCCGCGGTGCTCCCGCCGCCGGCACCCACCTGCGCCACGCCGGGGAGGACATCACCGCCGGCGCGGTCGCCCTGCAGGCCGGCACCCCGCTGGGCGCCGCGCAGCTCGGGCTGGCCGCCGCCGTCGGGGCGCGGACCCTTCCCGTCCGCCGGCGTCCGCGGGTGCTGGTGCTCTCCACCGGCAGCGAGCTGGTCGAGCCCGGCGAGCCGCTGCTGCCCGGTCAGGTGTACGAGTCCAACTCGCTGCTGCTGTGCGCCGCCGTCGAGGACGCCGGCGGCACCGCCCGGCGGCTGCACTTCGTGCCCGACGACGTCGACCAGTTCCTCACCACCGTGCGCGCCGAGCTGGCCGAGGCCGACCTGCTGGTGACCAGCGGCGGCGTCAGCGCCGGCGCCTACGAGGTCGTCAAGGACGCCTTCCGCACGCTCGGCACCGTCGAGTTCGGCAAGGTGGCCATGCAGCCCGGCGGCCCCCAGGGAGCCGGCACCGTGGACGGCGTCCCGGTGGTCACCCTCCCCGGCAACCCGGTGAGCTCGTTCGTGTCCTTCGAGGTCTTCGTCCGGCCGGCGCTGCGGCGGGCCCTCGGCCACGCCGCGCCCGACCGGCTGCGCGCGCCGGCCGCCCTGACCGCGCCGCTGCGCTCCCCCGCCGGCCGGCGCCAGTTCCTGCGCGGCCGCTACGACGCCGGGCAGGTGTCCCAGGTCGGCGGCCCCGGCTCGCACCTGGTCGCCCACCTGGCGCGCGCCAACTGCCTGGTCGTCGTACCCGAGGACGTCACCGAGCTGCCCGCGGGCGCCCGGGTGGACGTCGTCCTGATCGAAGGAGCGCTCCAGTGAGCGAGCCCCGGCTCACCCACGTCGACGAGGCCGGCGCCGCCCGGATGGTCGACGTCTCCGCCAAGCCCGTCACCGCCCGCGAGGCCACGGCCGCCGGGCGGGTGCTGGTCAGCCCCGAGGTGGTCGCCCTGCTGCGCGGGCAGGGGGTGCCCAAGGGGGACGCCGTCGCCGTCGCCCGGATCGCGGGGATCGCCGGGGCCAAGCGGACGCCGGACCTCGTGCCGCTGTGCCACCCGATCGCGCTGCACGGCGTGACCGTGGACGTGACCGTGGCCGACGACGCCGTCGAGATCACCGCGACCGCGCGCACCGCCGACCGCACGGGCGTGGAGATGGAGGCGCTGACCTCGGTCGCCGTCGCCGGCCTGACGGTCATCGACATGGTCAAGGCCGTCGACCCCCGGGCGTCGATCACCGACGTCCGGCTGCTGGCGAAGTCCGGCGGCAAGAGCGGCGAGTGGCGGAGATGAGCGAGCTCCCGCCCGGCGCACGGGCCGTCGTCGTCACCGCGTCCAACCGCGCCTCGGCCGGGGTCTACGAGGACCGCAGCGGGCAGGCGCTCGCCGAGGGGCTCCGGTCGCTCGGCTTCGAGGTCGAGGGGCCGCACGTGCGCCCGGACGACGTCGAGGCGCTGGTCGCCGTCCTGCGGGACGCCGTGGCCTCCGGCGCCGACGTCGTCCTCACCACCGGCGGCACCGGCCTGTCCCCCACCGACGTCACGCCCGAGGCGACCCGCGCGGTGGTGGAACGCGAGGCGCCCGGGCTGGCCGAGGCCGTCCGGCGGTACGGGGAGTCGACGGTGCCGACGTCGGTGCTCTCCCGGGGCCTGGCCGGGACCGCCGGGCGCACGCTGATCGTCAACCTGCCCGGCTCCACCGGCGGCGTGGCGGACGGGCTCGCCGTCCTCGGCCCGCTGCTGCCGCACGTGGTGAGCCAGCTCCGCGGGGGCGACCACTCCTGAGGAAGGACCCCGCTGCCCCCCTCACTCGCAGGCTCGCGGCGGGACCCTGCAGTGGGGCCGGACGCTCAGTCCGGCAGGACGATGCGCTCCTGACGCGTGTAGACGTTGCAGCCGTCGCCACGGAGGAAGCCGACCAGGGTGATGCCGACGTCGGCGGCCAGCTCCACGGCCAGCGAGGACGGCGCCGACACCGCGGCCAGCACGGGGATGCCGGCCATCGCGGCCTTCTGGGTCAGCTCGAAGCTCGCCCGGCCGCTCACCATGAGCACGTGCCCGGTCAGCGGGACCCGTCCCTCGCGCACCGCGTCGCCGATCACCTTGTCCACGGCGTTGTGCCGGCCGACGTCCTCGCGGAGCACCACCAGCTCGCCGTCGGCGGTGAACAGGCCCGCGGCGTGCAGCCCGCCGGTGCGGTCGAACACCTCCTGGGCGGCGCGCAGCCGGTCCGGCATCGCCAGCAGCGTCGCGAGCTCCAGCCGGGTGGCGTCGGCGGCGACGTCGTGCCGCGTGCGCGTGCGGATCGCGTCGATGCTGGCCTTGCCGCACACCCCGCACGAGCTGGAGGTCAGGAAGTTGCGGTCCAGCGCGGTGTCGGGCGGCTGCACGCCGGGCGCCAGGTCGACGTCGACGACGTTGTAGGTGTTGCGTCCCTCGGCGTCGACGGAGTTGCAGTACCGCAGCCCGGCGACGTCCTCGACGCCCGCGATGACGCCCTCGGTGGCCAGGAAGCCGTGCACGAGGTCGAAGTCCGCGCCCGGGGTGCGCATGGTGACCGCCAGCGGCGTGCCGGCCAGGCGGATCTCCAGGGGCTCCTCGGCGGCCACCGTGTCCGGCCGGGTGGTGCGCACGGGACCCCGGATGCGGAGGACCGGGGTGCGGCTGGTGACTCGTCCCACGATCAGCGACGGTACCCACGTCCGGCCCCTACGGTCCTCCTGTGACCCGGCCGCCGGACCCGCTCCCGCCCTACGCGGCGGTGGTGCTCGCCGGTGGCCGCGCGGCCCGGCTCGGCGGTCGGGCGAAGCCGCAGCTCGAGGTGGGTGGCCGCACGATGCTCGCCGCGGCGCTGACCGCGGTCGCCGACGCGTCGCCCCGGGTCGTCGTGGGCCCGCCCCAGCCGGTGCCCGACGGCGTCCTCGTCGTCCGCGAGCAGCCGCCGGGAGGCGGACCGGTAGCCGCGCTGCGGGCCGGGCTGGCCGCCGTCGACACCGACGTGGTCGCCGTCCTCGCCGGTGACCTGCCGTTCGTCCCGGCACAGCTGGTCCGCGAGCTGCGCGAGCGGCTGACCGGCGACGGCGTGCTCGTCGTCGACGACACCGGCCGCGACCAGCTGCTGCTCGGGGTCTGGCGCACCGCGGCCCTGCGGACGGCGCTCGGCGGCGCCGGCGGCCCCACCTCGGTCCGCCGGCTGGTCGCGCCCCTGTCGGTGACCCGGTACCGCCCCGACCGCGAGCCGGGGCGGCCCGCACCGTGGACCGACTGCGACACCCCGGCCGACCTCGCCCGCGCCCGGGCCGCCGCCGCGGAGGAGCCCCACCGGGGGTGACCGCACCGGCCCGCGGGTAGGCAGCGGCCATGCGCGTCGCCATCGCCGGTGCCCACGGACAGATCGCCCGCCGCCTCGGCCGCCTGCTGGCCGGACGCGGTGACGCCGTCCTCGGCATCGTCCGCAACCCCGACCACGCCGCCGACCTCGAGGCCGACGGCGTGACGCCCGTGGTGCTCGACCTGGAGTCCGCGTCCGTCGACGAGGTGGCCGACGCCGTCCGCGGCTCCGACGCGGTCGTCTTCTCCGCCGGGGCCGGGCCGGACAGCGGGGCGGCGCGCAAGCACACGGTCGACCGCGGCGCCGCGGTGCTGCTCGCCGACGCCGCGGAGCGCGCCGGTGTCCGCCCGTACCTGCTGGTGTCCTCGATGGGCGTCGAGCAGGCCCGCCAGGGCACGCCGAAGGGCATGGACCCGGTGTTCGCCGTCTACCTGCAGGCCAAGCTGGCCGCGGAGGACAGGATCCTCCCGCGACCGGGTCTGGACACGGTCATCGTCCGGCCCGGGCGGTTGACCGACGAGCCGGGCACCGGCCGGGTGACCCTGGCGCACGGCGTCGAGTACGGCGAGGTCCCCCGGGACGACGTCGCCGCGGTCCTGCTCGCCCTGCTCGACGCCGGCAAGACCGACGAGGTCGTGGAGCTGGTCAGCGGGGACACCCCGATCGACGAGGCGGTCGCCGCGCTGCCCTGAGCCGCGTTCAGGCCCGCCGGGCGCGGGTGACCCGGGCGCGGGCGGCGAGGTCGGCGTCGGCCGGGTAGTCGACCCGCACCAGCGTGAGCCCGCCCGCGGGAGCGACGCCGACCTCGTTCACCCGCTCCCGGCGGGTCAGCAGGCCGGCCGGCCACTCGGGTGGCCGGCGGCCCTCCCCCACCGCCAGCAGCGCGCCGACGAGGCTGCGGACCATCGAGTGGCAGAAGGCGTCGGCCGATGCCGATACGGTCACCAGGTCACCCGCTCGGGCCACGGCCAGCCCGAGCAGAGTCCGGATCGTGGTCGCCCCCTCGCGGCGGCGGCAGAACGCGGCGAAGTCGTGCTCGCCGAGCAACAGGCCCGCCGCCCGGTCCATCGCCGCGGCGTCCAGGCGGCGCGGCCAGCCGACGGTGTCGGCCCGGCGCAGCGGCGGCGGCCCACCGTCGGCGTCGGAGAGCCGGTAGACGTAGTGCCGGGCCAGCGCGGCGAAGCGGGCGTCGAAGTCCGGCGGCGCCTCGTCGACGGCCGGGACGGCGACGTCGGGGGGCAGGACTCCGCGCAGCCGGCGCACCAGCCGCCCCCGCTGCTCCTCCCAGACCTCGCGGGGGACGTCGGCGTGCGCGACCTGCCCGGTGGCGTGCACGCCGGCATCCGTGCGCCCGGCGACGGTCAGCTCGACCGGGCAGCGCAGCACCCGCGCGAGCGCCTCCTCCAGCTCGCCCTGCACGGTGCGCCGACCGGGCTGGCGGGCCCAGCCGGACAGCGCCGTCCCGTCGTAGGCGACCTGCAGCCGGAGACGGACGAGCCCGCCCCCGGGGCCGGGAGCGGGCTCGTCGTCGTGCGCGGTGGTGGTCAGCGACCGCTCACCGGGGGTCGGGTGCGGAGTCGCCACCGGGGGCGTGGGTGCCCGCGCTCGCGGCGTCCCCCATCTCGGCGGCCTCGATCTCGGCGGCCGCGGCGGCGGCGACGTCCGGCGACAGCGACGGGTCGTCGACCACGGCGGTGTTCTCCGCGCGCGGCTGTGGGGTGACGTCGCCGTCGTCGAGACGGTCGCCGTCGGGGGTGAAGACGTCGGTGACGACCTGCTGGGCCTCGTCGGTGACGCTGCCGTCGGTCACGGCCGGGGAGGTGTCCCCGCCGGGTCCGGTGGTCTCGCCCTCGAAGGTCGCCCCCTGGTCACCGCCGCTGGCGGGGACCCCGACGGCGCCGGCGTTGCCGCCCTCGCCCGGCCGGCGGTCGGTCACCGGGCGCCGCCGGTGTCCGCGGCGTCGCCCGGGGACTCGGCGTCGCCCGGGGACTCGGCGTCAGCGGCCACGACCTCGTCGGCAACGGGCTCGTCGGCGGCGGGCTCGTCGGCGGCCACGGCCTCGTCGGCGGCGGCCTCGTCGGCGGCCACGGCATCCGCGGCGGTGGCCTCGTCGGCGTCCTCGTCGACGGCGACGGGAGCGGCGTCCGCGGCGGGGGCGTCGGCGGCCTCGACGGCGTCGGCGGTGACCTCACCGGCGGCGGAGGCGGCACCGGCGCCGGCGGCGAAGCGGGTGCCCCGGGCGCGCTCGGCCTCGCCGACGGCCTCCTGGGCCACGGTGGCGCCCTCGACCAGCTCGATGACCGCCATGGGGGCGTTGTCGCCCTTGCGGGGGCCCACCTTGGTGATGCGGGTGTAACCGCCCGGACGGTTCTCGTAGCGCGGACCGATCTCGGCGAACAGGTGGTGGACGACGTCCTTGTCGCGGATGACCGTCATCACCTGGCGCCGGGCGTGCAGGTCGCCCCGCTTGGCGAAGGTGACCAGCTTCTCGGCGTACGGGCGCAGCCGCTTCGCCTTGGTCTCGGTGGTGGTGATCCGCCCGTGCTCGAACAGCGACGTGGCCAGGTTGGCCAGCATCAGCCGCTCGTGCGACGGGGAACCGCCGAGACGGGGGCCCTTGGTGGGGGTGGGCATGTCGGTCCTTCCTCACGCGGCCGGGCGGGCGGGTGCCGGCTGCATCCAGGTGGTGCGTCGTCGCTGATCGGTGTGGCGGGCGGGGCCAGTGTGCGCGGCTCCGCAGACGGACCGGGCGGCGGGTCGCCCCGCCGCCCGGTGCGGCCCCGCTGCAGGGTCCCACCGCGAGCCTGCGAGCGGTGGGGGGCAGCGGGGTCCTGCTAGAGCTGCTCGGTCTCCTGGAAGGAGCCGTCGTCGTACTGGACCTGGCCGTACTCGGTGCCGTACTCGGCGGTGCCGTGGTAGGCGTCGGTCTCGTAGCCCTCGTCGTAGCTCTCGACCGAGGTCGGGATGAACCCGGGCGGGCTGTCCTTGAGCGCCAGGCCCATGGCCGCCAGCTTCATCTTGACCTCGTCGATCGACTTGGCCCCGAAGTTGCGGATGTCGAGCAGGTCGGCCTCCGAGCGGGTGACCAGCTCGCCGACGGTGTGCACGCCCTCGCGCTTGAGGCAGTTGTAGGACCGGACGGTGAGGTCCATGTCCTCGATCGGCATCGAGAAGTTCGCGATGTCGGCGGCCTCGGCCGGGCTGGGGCCGACCTCGATGCCCTCGGCGTCCACGTTGAGCTCGCGCAGCAGGCCGAACAGCTCGACCAGGGTCGACCCGGCGCTGGCGATGGCGTCACGCGGGGCGATCGACGGCTTGGTCTCGACGTCGACGACGAGGCGGTCGAAGTCGGTGCGCTGCTCGACGCGGGTGGCCTCGACGCCGTAGGTGACCTTGAGGACCGGCGAGTAGATCGAGTCGACCGGGATGCGGCCGATCTCCTGGCCGGGCTGCTTGTTCTGCGGCGCCGGCACGTAACCGCGGCCCCGCTCGACGACCAGCTCGACCTCGAGGCGGCCCTTGCCGTTGAGGGTGGCGATGTGCAGGTCGGGGTTGTGCACCTCGACGCCGGCCGGGGGCGCGATGTCGGCGGCGGTGACCTCACCGGGGCCCTGCTTGCGCAGGTACATGGTCACCGGCTCGTCGGAGTCGGAGCTGACCACGAGACCCTTGAGGTTCAGGATGATCTCGGTGACGTCCTCCTTGACCCCGGGCACGGTGGTGAACTCGTGCAGGGTCCCCTCGATCCGGATGCTGGTCACAGCAGCACCGGGGATCGAGGACAGGAGCGTCCGGCGCAGCGAGTTGCCGAGGGTGTAGCCGAATCCGGGCTCCAGCGGCTCGATGACGAACCGCGAGCGCTGCTCGGAGATGGTCTCCTCGGTCAGCGTGGGGCGCTGTGCGATGAGCATGGTGGGGTTCTCCTCAGATTCCTCCGGCGACCGCCATATGACGCCGTGAGGGGGGTGGTGCGGGCCCCGGCGGACATCCGTCCGCCCGCCGGAGCCGGCCTGGTGCAGGGACCGGGGTCCCTGCACCAGGCGGCGAGCTGCTACTTGGAGTAGAGCTCGACGATCAGCTGCTCCTGGACCGGGGTGTCGATCACCTGGCGGGCCGGGACGCTGTGCACGACGGCGCGCAGCTGGCCGCCGATGACCTCCAGCCACGGCGGCACGGGACGCTCGCCGGCGCGGGCCTGGGCGATCTCGAAGGGCACCATGCGGCGCGACTTCTCGGCGACCTCGACGATGTCGTTGGCGCTCACGCGGTAGGACGGGATGTCGACCTTGCGGCCGTTGACCCGGATGTGGCCGTGCTTGACCAGCTGGCGGGCCATGTCGCGGCTCTCGCCCCAGCCGGCCCGGTACACGACGTTGTCCAGTCGCGACTCGAGGATCTGGAGCAGGACCTCACCGGTCTTGCCCGTCTTGCGGTTGGCCTCTTCGTAGTAGCCGCGGAACTGCTTCTCGAGGACGCCGTAGATGCGGCGGGCCTTCTGCTTCTCGCGCAGCTGCAGGAGGTACTCGCTGTCCTTGCTGCGGCCCCGGCCGTGCTCGCCCGGCGGGTAGGGCCGGATCTCGATCGGGCACTTCGGGGACTCGCACTTGCTGCCCTTGAGGAACAGCTTCATCTTCTCGCGCCGGCACATGCGGCAGTCGGCTCCGGCGTAACGGGCCACGTCAGGTACTCCTCGTCAGTCTCGTCTGTGGCCGGTCAGACCCGGCGGCGCTTCTTGGGGCGGCAGCCGTTGTGCGGCTGCGGGGTCACGTCCTGGATCTGCCCGACCTCGAGGCCGGTGGCCTGCAGCGAGCGGATCGCGGTCTCACGGCCGGAGCCGGGGCCCTTGACGAAGACGTCGACCTTGCGCATGCCGTGCTCCTGCGCCTTGCGCGCGGCGTTCTCCGCGGCCATCTGAGCGGCGAAGGGCGTCGACTTGCGGGAGCCCTTGAAGCCGACGTGGCCGGCGGACGCCCAGCTGATCACGTTGCCGGTGGGGTCGGTGATCGACACGATCGTGTTGTTGAACGTGCTCTTGATGTGCGCGGCGCCGTGGGCGACGTTCTTCTTCTCCTTGCGGCGGACCTTCTTGGCACCAGCCGCGGTGCGAGCCCTGGGAGGCATGTCTCTCCGGTTTCCTTCTGGACGATCAGTGGCCAGGTACGGCTCGTCGCGCGCTCGTCGCTCCCGCCCTCACGGGTCGCCGCGACGGCGCGCGCACGGCCTTACTTCTTGCCGGCCTTCTTCTTGCCGGCGATGGTCTTGCGCGGGCCCTTGCTCGAGCGCGCGTTGGTGCGGGTGCGCTGACCGTGGACGGGCAGCCCGCGGCGGTGACGCAGCCCCTGGTAGCAGCCGATCTCCACCTTGCGGCGGATGTCGGCGGCCACCTCGCGGCGCAGGTCACCCTCGACGCGGAAGTGCTCGTCGATGTAGTCGCGCAGCCTCAGCAGGTCCTCGTCGCCGAGGTCCCGGACACGCAGGTCGGGGCTGACGCCCGTCGCGGCCAGGGTCTCCTTGGCGTGGGTCTTGCCGATGCCGTAGATGTAGGTGAGCGCGATCTCCATCCGCTTGTCGCGGGGGAGGTCGACGCCGGCCAGTCGTGCCATGTCCAGGTACTCCCTCAGCCCTGCCGCTGCTTGTGGCGGGCGTTGTCGCAGATGACCATGACCCGGCCGTGCCGGCGGATCACCTTGCACTTGTCGCAGATCTTCTTCACCGACGGCTGGACCTTCACCGGTGCCGCCCCTCATTCCTGTCGATCGATGGCCGCCCGCACGGCACCCGGAGGTGCCCCGCGTGGGCGGCGGTCACTTGTAGCGGTAGACGATGCGACCGCGGGTCAGGTCGTAGGGCGAGAGCTCCACGACGACGCGGTCCTCCGGCAGGATGCGGATGTAGTGCTGTCGCATCTTGCCGCTGATGTGGGCGAGCACCCGGTGTCCGTTCTGCAGCTCGACCCGGAACATCGCATTGGGCAGCGGCTCGACGACGCGACCCTCGACCTCGATGGCCCCGTCCTTCTTCGCCATGCCCGACACGGCCTCCCTGACTCGGTGGTGCTCACGGTGTGGTGCTGAGTCGCGTGCGACCATGCCGGAGCCCGGCGAGGTCGTGCGCGGTGGATGCAGAACAGGTGGTGCAGACGCTCCCGCGAGGGCGTCCTGCGCCGAGCGGCCACAGCACGACGACAGGACGGCGCGAACGCCGTCGTTCACTGTACCCCGCGGCGACGGGGCTCTCCAACCCGGCCTCGGTCACATGCAGGACCCTCTGTCCCACCACCCGCGCGCTCGCCGCGGGCGCCCCGTCCCGGGTCCCACCCCGAGCCCGCGAGGGGTGGGTGGGGAGGACGGTGGACCCCCTGCAGGGGGCCCGCCGCGAGCCTGCGAGCGGTGGGGGGCAGGGGTCCTTGCTCAGGTGCGGGGGGTGATCCCGAAGGGCGCCAGCCCGGCGGCGCCGCCGTCCTCGGCCGTGAGGACCCACGGTCCCTCGGGCGTGATGGCGACGGTGTGCTCGAAGTGGGCGGCCCGGGAACCGTCCTTGGTGACCACGGTCCAGCCGTCCTCGAGCTCGACGGTGGCCGGGTCGCCCACGGTCACCATCGGCTCGATGGCCAGGACCAGGCCGGGGACCAGCCGCGGCCCACGACCGGGCCGCCCGTAGTTGAGGACGTGCGGGTCCTGGTGCATCTCGGTGCCGATGCCGTGGCCGCCGTAGTGGTCCACGATGCCGTAGGGGTGCGTCTCGGCGGTGACGACCGACTCGACCGCGGCACTGATGTCGGTCAGCCGGCCACCGGCGACGGCACGGGCCAGACCGGCCCACATCGACCGCTCGGTGACCGCCATCAGGGCGGCGTCCGCGGCCGACGGCGGCCCGACGGTCACGGTGACCGCGGAGTCGCCGTGCCAGCCCTCGAGGATCGCGCCGCAGTCGATCGAGATGTTGTCGCCCTCGGCGAGCGCCCGCTGCGGGTCGGGGATGCCGTGGACGATCTCGTCGTTGATCGACGCGCAGATGCTCCCGGTGAAGCCGTGGTAGCCCAAGAACGACGGGATCGCCCCCGCGGAGCGGATGGTGTCCTCCGCGATGGCGTCGAGCTCACCGGTGGTCACCCCCGGTCGCACGGCGGCGCGCACGGCCGAGATGGCCTGCGCGACGACGAGACCGGCTCCGCGCATCAGCTCGATCTCGTGCGGCGTCTTGATCTGGATCATGCGTCCACTCCACTTCGCCAGCAGCGGGAGGCGGGTGAGGATCCCGGCCGACATCGGCGGTGCCGTCCCCCTCAGCTGTCGTCCGACTGCCCGGGCTGCCCCAGGGCGGTCATCGCGCGGGCGGTGACCTCCTCGATGGTCCCGATCGCGTCGAACTGCGCGAGCAGTCCCTCGGCGTCGTAGAACCCCGAGAGAGGGGCGGTCTGTGCCCGGTACACCTCGAGACGGTGCCGGACCGTCTCGGGCTTGTCGTCGTCGCGCTGCACCCACTCGCCGTCGACGAGCATGCGGCGCCCGGACAGCCGGCGCACCAGCTCGTCCTCGTCGACGACGAGCTCGAGCACGCAGTCGAGGTGCTGCCCCAGCTCGTCCAGGGAGGCGCGCAGCTGCTCGGCCTGGGCGATGGTGCGCGGGAAGCCGTCGAGCAGGAACCCGGCCTTGGCGTCGGGCTCGGCCAGGCGGTCCTTGACCATGGCGACGGTGATCTCGTCGGGCACCAGGTCGCCGGCGTCCATGTAGGCCTTCGCCTGCCGGCCCAGCTCGGTCTGCCCGCTCACGTTGGCACGGAAGATGTCGCCGGTCGAGATGGCCGGCACCCCGAGCCGGCCGGCGATGATCTGGGCCTGGGTCCCCTTGCCCGCCCCCGGGGGGCCGAGCAGCACGACGCGCACTACTTCAGGAACCCTTCGTAGTTGCGCTGGTTGAGCTGCGTCTCGATCTGCTTCACGGTCTCCAAGCCCACTCCCACCATGATGAGCACTGCGGTCCCGCCGAACGGGAAGTTCTGGTTGGCTCCCTGCTGCGTGATCGACAGGAAGAAGTTGGGCAGCACCGCCACGATCCCGAGGTAGATCGACCCCGGCAGGGTGATCCGGGACAGCACGTACTGCAGGTACTCCGCCGTCGGCCGGCCGGGGCGGATGCCGGGGATGAAGCCGCCGTAGCGCTTCATGTCGTCGGCCCGCTCCTCCGGGTTGAAGGTGATCGACACGTAGAAGTACGTGAAGAACACGATCAGGCCGAAGTACAGCGCGACGTGCACCGGGCTGCTCTGGTCGATGACGTAGTTCTCGAAGAACTGGCGCACCGGGCCGGTCTCGTCGCCCTGCAGCTGGGTGATCAGCTGCGGCAGGTAGAGCAGGGACGAGGCGAAGATGACCGGGATGACACCGGCCTGGTTCACCTTCAGCGGCAGGTAGGTCGACGTCCCGCCGTACATCCGGCGGCCGACCATGCGCTTGGCGTACTGCACCGGTATGCGCCGCTGGGCCTGTTCGACGTAGACCACCGCACCGATGATCAGCAGGGCGAAGGCGCAGACGACGGCGAAGACCACGCCGCCGCGGGTCTGCAGGATCGAACCGCCCTCGGCCGGGATGCGCGCCGCGATCGAGGTGAAGATCAGCACGGACATGCCGTTGCCGATGCCCTTCTCGGTCAGTAGCTCGCCCAGCCACATGATGACGGCGGTGCCGGCGGTCAGGGTGATGACCAGGACGATCGTCGACCAGATGCTGTCCGACGGGATGATGTCCTGCTGGCAGCCGGGGAAGAGCTGGCCGCTGCGGGCCAGCGCGATGATGCCGGTGCTCTGCAGGATCGCCAGGGCGATCGTCAGGTAGCGCGTGTACTGGGTCAGCTTGGCCTGACCCGACTGGCCTTCCTTCTTCAGCTGCTCGAAGCGCGGGATGACCACGACCAGCAGCTGCACGATGATGCTGGCGGTGATGTAGGGCATGATCCCGAGCGCGAACACCGACAGCCGCAGCAGCGCGCCGCCGGAGAACAGGTTCACCAGCGAGTAGACGTCCCGCTGGTCGGAGGCCTGCGCCTGCTCGAGGCAGCTGTTGATGGCCTCGACCGAGACACCGGGACCGGGGATCGCGGCACCCAGCCGGTAGACGGCGATGATCGCCAGGGAGAATAGCAACTTGCGCCGGAGGTCTGGCGTCCGGAACGCCGCGGCGAACGCCTGCAGCACGTGCCCTCCCCTGCTCGGTCGGATGAGGTTAGCAACGACGAAGGACCCCTGCCCCCCACCACTCGCGAGCTCGCGGCGGGGCCGGGCAGGGGGCCGCATCCGGCCCGCCCTCGGAGCGGCGGACCGGGCAGCAGACGACCCCCGGGGTGCTGGTGCACCCCGGGGGTCGTCGTCGCTCAGATGCGGGTGGTGCTGCCCCCGGCCGCGACGACCTTCTCGGCCGCCGAGCCCGAGAAGGCGTGCGCGTGGACGTGGACCTGGACGCCGCCGAGGTCCCCGGTGCCGAGGACCTTGACCGGCTGACCGCGGCGGACGGCGCCCGCTGCGGCGAGGGAGTCGGGGTCGACGTGCCCGCCCTGGGGGAAGAGCGCCGCGATCCGGTCGAGGTTCACGACCTGGAACACGACCTTGTTGTTGTTCTTGAAGCCGGACATCTTGGGCAGCCGCATGTGCAGCGGCGTCTGGCCGCCCTCGAAGCGCGGGGAGGTGTTGCCGCGCGCCCCGCTGCCCTTGGTGCCGCGACCGGCGGTCTTGCCCTTGGAGCCCTCACCCCGGCCGACGCGCGTCTTGGGGGTGTGGGCGCCCGGGGCCGGACGCAGGTGGTGGACCTTGAGAGTCATGTCAGAGCCCCTCCTCGCCTGTGACCCGGACCTCTTCGACGGCGACGAGGTGGGTCACCGTGGCGACCATCCCGCGGATCTCGGGACGGTCCTCCTGCACGACCGTGTCGTTGATCCGCTTGAGGCCCAGGGACCGCAGCGTCTGCCGCTGGTTGGGCTTCGTGCCGATCGCCGACCGGACCTGGGTCACCTTCAGCTGCGCCACGTCAGACCCCCTGACCCGCACGCGCCCGCAGCATGGCGGCCGGGGCGACGTCCTCGAGGGGCAGCCCGCGACGGGCGGCGATCTCCTCGGGGCGGACGAGGTCCTTCAGCGCCTGCATGGTGGCGTGCACGATGTTGATGGGGTTCGACGAGCCGAGGCTCTTGGACAGCACGTCGTGGATGCCCGCGCACTCCAGCACGGCGCGCACCGGGCCACCGGCGATGACACCGGTACCGGGGCTGGCCGGCTTGAGCAGCACGACACCGGCAGCGGCCTCACCCTGCACGGGGTGCGGGATGGTGCTGGCGATGCGCGGCACCTTGTAGAAGTGCTTCTTGGCCTCCTCGACGCCCTTGGCGATCGCCGCGGGCACCTCCTTGGCCTTGCCGTAGCCGACGCCCACGGTGCCGTCACCGTCGCCGACGATCACCAGGGCGGTGAAGCTGAAGCGCCGACCGCCCTTGACGACCTTCGACACGCGGTTGATGGCCACCACGCGCTCGATGAAGTTGCTCTTCTCGGCAGGCGCGCCGCCGGGCCCCCGCCCGCCGTCACGACGGTCGCGGCGGTCGTTACCGCCGCCGGCGCCGCCGCCGCGTCGCTGTGGTCCTGGCATCAGACGTCCCTCTCGATCTGCTGGTCGGCCGGGTGACCGGCCGAGTCGTGAGTCAGGCTGCTCATCAGAAGTCCAGCCCGCCCTCTCGTGCACCGTCGGCGAGTGCGGCGATGCGGCCCTGGTAGCGGTTGCCACCACGGTCGAACACGACCTTGGTGATGCCCGCGGCCGCGGCGCGCTCGGCGACCAGGCTGCCCACCCGGCGGGCCAGGGCGGACTTGTCGCCCTCGACGCTGCGCAGGCTGGCGTCCAGCGTCGAGGCACTGACCAGCGTACGGCCGACGGTGTCGTCGACGACCTGCACGTGGATGTGCCGCGAGCTGCGGTTGACCACCAGGCGCGGGCGCTCCGCCGTGCCGGCCACCCGCTTGCGGAGCCGGTTGTGGCGGCGCAGCCGCGAGACGCGGCGCGCGGTGCTGATGTCGGTGCCGACGGGCGTGTGCGCCCGGGCCACCTTCGCCCCGCTCTGTGAACTGGTCTGTGCCATCACTTACCCGTCTTCCCGACCTTGCGCTTCACGACCTCGCCCTGGTACCGGACGCCCTTGCCCTTGTAGGGGTCCGGCCGGCGCAGCCCGCGGATGTTGGCGGCCACCTGGCCGACCTGCTGCTTGTCGATGCCGGTGACACGCAGGCGCGTGGGCGACTCGACGGTGAACGTGATGCCCTCCGGCGCCCGCACGGGCACCGGGTGGCTGTAGCCGAGGGCGAACTCGAGGTCCGAC
Source organism: Geodermatophilus maliterrae (assembly GCF_041018925.1). Lineage (NCBI taxonomy): Bacteria > Bacillati > Actinomycetota > Actinomycetes > Geodermatophilales > Geodermatophilaceae > Geodermatophilus > Geodermatophilus maliterrae. The sequence continues at coordinate 46,519 of NZ_JBFNXQ010000004.1, read as the reverse complement.
CCGCGCGCCTGGACGCGGTACCCGACACCCACGATCTCGAGTGTCTTGGTGTAGCCCTCGGTCACGCCGGTGATCATGTTGGCGATCAGGGTGCGGGACAGGCCGTGCAGGGCCCGGCTCTCCCGCTCGTCGTCGGGGCGCTGCACCGAGAGGACGCCGTCCTCGCCGCGGGCGACCGTGATCGGCGTGGCGACGGTGTGCGCCAGCTCGCCCTTGGGGCCCTTCACGCTCACCGTCTGGCCGTCGACGGACACATCCACGCCGCTCGGCACGGGAATCGGCAGTCGTCCGATCCGTGACATCTCGCTCGCTCCTCTTACCAGACGTAGGCGAGGACTTCCCCGCCCACGCCCTTCTTGTTCGCCTGCCGGTCGGTCAGCAGCCCGGTCGAGGTGGAGATGATCGCCACCCCGAGGCCGCCGAGCACCTTGGGCAGGGCGGTGGACTTCGCGTAGACCCGCAGCCCCGGCTTGGACACCCGGCGCACCCCGGCGATGCTGCGCTCGCGGTTGGGGCCGTACTTCAGGTCGATCACCAGCTCCTTGCGGGTGGTGCCGTCCTTCTCGACCTCGGCGACGCGCCAGCCGGCGATGTAGCCCTCCTGCTGGAGGATCTCGGCGATGTGCGTCTTCAGCTTCGACGACGGCATCGCCGCCTGGTCGTGGTAGGCCGTGTTCGCGTTGCGCAGACGCGTGAGCATGTCCGCGATCGGATCGGTCATCGTCATGGGTGTCGTGCCTCTCTCGCCGCGGTTCCGCACGCGTCCCTCGCGTGGGCCTCTCGGCGACCGGTGGTGCTCAGGTCCCGTCCCGGCGGTCAGTCGCGGGGCGGGCGGTCAAGCGGCCCCGCTGCAGGGTCCCGTGCCGAGCGTGCGAGGCGCGGGGGCAGCGGGGTCCTTCACCAGCTGGACTTGCTCACGCCCGGCAGCTCGCCGGCGTGCGCCATCTCCCGCAGGCAGATCCGGCACAGGCCGAACTTGCGGAAGACCGAGTGCGGACGACCGCAGCGCTGGCAGCGGGTGTACCCGCGGACCGCGAACTTGGGCTTGCGGGCCGCCTTGTTGATCAGAGCCTTCTTGGCCATCTGTCTCTCCTGCCCCGGCTCAGCGGGTCGTGGTCACGACGGTGAGGCCGGCGAAGGGGAAACCGAGCAGGCGGAGCAGCTCGCGACCCTCCTCGTCGGTCGTGGCGGTGGTGACGAGGGTGATGTCCATGCCGCGGGGACGGTCGATCTTGTCGACGTCGATCTCGCGGAACATCGACTGCTCGGTCAGCCCGAAGGTGTAGTTGCCGTGGCCGTCGAACTGCCGGGCGTTGAGGCCGCGGAAGTCGCGGATGCGGGGCAGCGCCAGCGCCAGGAGCCGGTCGAGGAACTCCCACATGCGGTCACCGCGGAGGGTGACCTTCGCGCCGATGGGCATGCCCTCGCGCAGCTTGAACTGGGCGATGGACTTGCGCGCCCGGACGACGGCCGGCCGCTGGCCGGTGATGGCGGTGAGGTCGCGGACCGCGCCGTCCATCAGCTTGGCGTCGCGGGTGGCCTCGCCGACGCCCATGTTGACCACGATCTTGGTCAGCCGCGGGATCTGCATGACGTTCTCGTAGCCGAACTCCTCCTGGAGGGCCGGCACGATCGACTCGCGGTAGTGCGACAGCAGGCGCGGGAGCTCGCGGGTGGGTGCAGTCATGGTCCTCAGAGGTCCTTACCGGTCCGCCGCGACACCCGGATGTTGCGGCCTTCCTCGTCCTTGCGGTGGCCGACCCGGGTCGGCTTGCCCTCGGAGTCGATCACCATCACGTTGCTGACGTGGATGGGAGCCTCCTGGGTGACGATCCCGCCCGACTGTGCGCCCCGCTGGTTCGAGCTGATGCGGGTGTGCTTCTTGACGCGGCCGACGCCCTCGACGAGGACCTTCTGCAGCTTGGGGTAGGCGGCGATCACGCGGCCCCTGGCGCCCTTGTCCTTGCCGGACAGCACCACGACCGTGTCGCCCTTCTTGACCTTCATGGACGGCGTCCTGCCGGTGTTGGCCATGGTCAGAGCACCTCCGGTGCGAGCGAGATGATCCGCATGAAGCGCTTGTCGCGCAGCTCCCGGCCGACGGGACCGAAGATGCGGGTCCCGCGCGGGTCGCCGCTGTCGCGGATGATGACCGCGGCGTTCTCGTCGAAGCGGATGTAGGAGCCGTCGGGACGACGCCGCTCCTTCGCCGTGCGGACCACGACGGCCTTGACCACGTCGCCGCGCTTGACGCCGGCACCGGGCAGCGCGTCCTTGACGGTCGCCACGATGACGTCGCCGATGCCCGCGTAGCGCCGCCCGGAGCCGCCGAGCACCCGGATGCAGAGGATCTCCTTCGCACCGGTGTTGTCGGCGACCCGGAGCCGCGACTCCTGCTGGATCACGTCCTACTCCCAATCTCAGTGGTGACAGCCGGGCCGGAACGGTGAACCGGCTGTCCGGCACCCACGTGCGGACGCACCGGCAGCTGATGCCGCCGGTGCGTCCGACACGGGTACCGGGATGTGACGCACTCCCGGAGGGGCGCCAGTCGTCCAGGGTACCCGGTCCCGCGACCTCGCCCTGAGGGCATGGGTCACAGGGGCCGGACGACCCCGATCGGTGCTACTTGGCCTTCTCGAGGACCTCGACCAGCCGCCACCGCTTGGTGGCCGACAGCGGCCGGGTCTCCATGATCTGCACGCGGTCACCGATGCCGGCGACCCCCTGCTCGTCGTGGGCCTTGAGCTTGCTGGTGCGACGGAGGACCTTGCCGTAGAGGCCGTGCTTCACGCGGTCCTCGACCTCGACGACGATGGTCTTGTCCATCTTGTCGCTGACGACCAGGCCCTCACGGACCTTGCGGTAGCCACGACCGGCCAGGCCGGGGCCGCTGGCGACAGCGGTGTTCTCGGGCTCGCTCATGCCACACCCTCGTTCGGGGCGACCGAGAGACCCAGCTCGCGCTCGCGCATGATCGTGTAGATCCGGGCGATGTCGCGGCGGACGGTCTGCAGCCGCCGGTTGTTGTCCAGCTGGCCGGTGGCCACCTGGAACCTCAGGTTGAACAGCTCTTCCTTGGACTCACGCAGCCGTGTGGCGAGCTCGTCGGCCGAGAGCTCGCGCAGCTCCGGGGCGGTCAGGCCGGCGGCCATCACACCTCTCCTTCACGCGTGATGAAGCGGCACTTCATGGGCAGCTTGTGGATGGCGCGGCGCATGGCCTCGCGGGCCACCGGCTCGGCCACACCGGAGAGCTCGAAGAGCACCCGGCCCGGCTTGACGTTGGCCACCCACCACTCCGGCGAGCCCTTGCCGGAACCCATGCGGGTCTCGGCCGGCTTCTTGGTCAGCGGACGGTCCGGGTAGATCGAGATCCACACCTTGCCGCCACGCCGGATGTGGCGGGTCATGGCGATACGGGCGGACTCGATCTGCCGGTTGGTCACGTACGCCGGCTCCAGGGCCTGGATGGCGTACTCACCGAAGTTGATCTCGGTGCCGCCCTTGGCCCGGCCGGAGCGGCTCGGGTGGTGCTGCTTGCGGTGCTTGACGCGCCGTGGGATCAGCACGTGTCAGCCCTCCGTCGTGGTCTCGGCCGCGGTCGTCTCGGCCGCGGCGGTCGCCTCGGGCCCGGCGGCCTGGGCGACGGTCTGCTCGGACGCCCCCTCACCGGAGGTCACCGCCACGGTGCTGTCGGCGGTCTCCGGGCCGGTCGAGGACTCGGCCGCGGCGCGGCCGGCCTCGGTGCCGCCGGCGGTCGTGCCGCTGGAGCCCGACCGGCGGGGGCGCTGCGGCCGCTCACGGCGCTGCTGCCGGGCGGCGAGGGCCTCGAGGGCCTCCCGCTCGGCACGCGAGCCGCTGACGTCGCCCTTGTAGATCCACACCTTCACGCCGATCCGGCCGAAGGTGGTGCGGGCCTCGTAGAGGCCGTAGTCGATGTTCGCCCGGAGGGTGTGCAGCGGCACCCGACCCTCGCGGTAGAACTCCGACCGGCTCATCTCGGTACCACCCAGGCGCCCGGAGCACTGCACCCGGATGCCCTTGACCTGCGGGCTGCGCTGCGCCGACTGCATGGCCTTGCGCATGGCGCGGCGGAAGCTGACGCGGCTGGACAGCTGCTCGGCCACGGCCTGTGCGACGAGCTGGGCGTCGGCCTCGGGGTTCTTCACCTCGAGGATGTTCAGCTGCACCTGCTTGCCGGTCAGCTTCTCCAGCTCACCGCGGATGCGGTCGGCCTCCGCGCCGCGACGGCCGATGACGATGCCCGGCCGGGCGGTGTGGATGTCGACGCGGACCCGGTCACGGGTGCGCTCGATCTCCACCTTCGAGATGCCGGCGCGCTCCATGCCCTTGGACATGAGCTTGCGGATGGCCACGTCTTCCTTGACGTAGTCCTTGTAGAGCTTGTCGGCGTACCACCGGGACTTGTAGTCGGTGGTGATGCCCAGGCGGAACCCGTGCGGGTTGACCTTCTGACCCACTAGCGGGTCCCTCCCCTCGTGTTGGAGCGCTGCTGCGTGCCCTGCTGCTGCGCAGCCGGGCCGGACTGGCCGGTGCGACGGCGCGCGGTGCGCGACTTGCCGGCGAGCTCGGCGCTGGTGCCGACCTCGGTCACCTCGACGGTGATGTGGCTGGTCCGCTTGTTGATGCGGTAGGCCCGGCCCTGGGCACGCGGACGGATCCGCTTGAGCGTCGGGCCCTCGTCGACGTAGGCGGCGCTCACGATCAGCGCAGCCGGGTCGAGCCGCAGGTTGTGCTCGGCGTTGGCCACCGCGCTGGCGACGACCTTGGCCACCGGCTCGCTGGCCGCCTGCGGGGCGAACCGCAGCAGGGCCAGGGCCTCGTCGGTGGGCAGGTAGCGGATGAGGTCCACCACCCGGCGTGCCTTCATGGGGGCGACGCGGACGAACCGGGCGGTGGCCCGGGCGACCTGCGTCTCCTCTCCCAGCTGGGAAGTCATCTCGTGTCTCTCTCTCCCGGGACCGTGGTCAGCCCCGCCGCGACCGGCGGTCGTCCTTGACGTGGCCCCGGAAGGTCCGGGTGGGGGCGAACTCGCCGAGCTTGTGCCCGACCATCGCCTCGGTCACGAAGACCGGGACGTGCTTGCGCCCGTCGTGCACGGCGATGGTGTGGCCGAGCATGTCGGGGATGATCGTCGAGCGCCGCGACCAGGTGCGGATGACGGTCTTGGTGCCCTTGTCGTTCTGTGCGTCCACCTTGGCGAGCAGGTGGTCGTCGACGAACGGGCCCTTCTTCAGGCTGCGTGGCATGTCTGTCGGACTCCTCTACCCGCTCAGCGCTTCTTGTTGGTGCGGCGACGGCGCACGATCAGGGCGTCGCTGGCCTTGCGCTTGCGCGTCCGGCCCTCCGGCTTGCCCTTCGGGTTCACCGGGTGGCGACCCCCGGAGGTCTTGCCCTCACCACCACCGTGGGGGTGGTCGACCGGGTTCATGGCGACGCCACGGACGGTCGGGCGCTTGCCCTTCCACCGCATGCGGCCGGCCTTGCCCCAGTTGATGTTGGACTGCTCGGCGTTGCCCACCTCGCCGACCGTCGCGCGGCAGCGGACGTCGACGTTGCGGATCTCGCCCGAGGGCATGCGCAGCTGCGCGAACCGGCCCTCACGGGCGACCAGCTGGACGCTGGTGCCCGCCGAGCGCGCGATCTTGGCGCCGCCACCGGGACGGAGCTCGATGGCGTGCACGACCGTGCCGACCGGGATGTTGCGCAGCGGCAGGTTGTTGCCGGGCTTGATGTCGGCCGCGGGGCCGCACTCCACCGTGTCGCCCTGCTTGAGCCGCGCCGGCGCGAGGATGTACCGCTTCTCGCCGTCGGCGAAGTGCAGCAGCGCGATGCGCGACGTGCGGTTCGGGTCGTACTCGATGTGCGCGACCTTCGCCGGCACGCCGTCCTTGTCCGCCCGACGGAAGTCGATGAGACGGTAGGCGCGCTTGTGGCCGCCGCCCTGGTGGCGGGCGGTGACCTTCCCGTGCACGTTGCGTCCGCCGCGACCGTGCAGCGGCCGGACCAGCGACTTCTCGGGATGGTCGCGGGTGACCTCGGCGAAGTCGGCGACGCTGGAGCCGCGGCGGCCCGGCGTCGTCGGCTTGTACTTGCGGATGGCCATGGGTCTGCAGTCCCTGTCTGTTCTCTCTGGTCCGGATCAGTGGTCTCGGGCGCGGGTCGGCGTCGGCCGGCTCAGGCGCCCGGGCCGCCGAAGATCTCGATGCGGTCGCCGGGGGCCACCGAGACGATGGCGCGCTTGGTGTCCTTGCGCTTGCCCATGCGGGTGCCGCGGCTGCGCTTGCGCTTGCCCTGGCGGTTCGCGGTGTTCACGGCCAGGACCTTCACGTTGAAGACCTGCTCGACCGCGATCTTGATCTGCGTCTTGTTCGCCTCGGGGAGGACCACGAACGTGTACTGGTTGTCGTCCAGCAGCCCGTAGCTCTTCTCGGAGATGACCGGGGACAGCAGGACGTCCCGGGGGTCGCGGACGCTCATGCCTTGTCCTCGGTGGTGTCGGTGGCGATGTCGAGGTCGGTGGTGCCCTCGGCCGGCTGCATCGACGGGATCGCACCCGGGATGTCCGGGGTGGTCAGGTCGGGCTTGTGCAGCGAGACGGCACCGCCGTGGGGACCGGCGACGAACTCGGCGAGCGCGGCCTCGGTGAAGACCACCTCGTCGCTGAGCAGGACGTCGTAGGTGTTGAGCTGACCGGCCTCGAGCAGGTGCACCCGCTGCTCGTTGCGCAGGCTTACCCAGTTGAGGACGTCGTCGCGGTCGAGGACCACGAGCACCCGCTTGGCCGAGGTGATCGCGTCGAGCGTGGCCAGCGCCGCCTTGGTCTTCGGGGCGTCCCCGTCGACGAAGGTGGTGACCACGTGCACGCGGCCCTCGCGGGCCCGGTCGGACAGCGCCCCGCGCAGGGCGGCGGCCTTCATCTTCTTGGGCGTGCGCTGCGAGTAGTCGCGCGGCTGGGGCCCGTGGACGGTTCCACCACCGGTGAACTGCGGGGCGCGGATCGAGCCCTGACGGGCGCGGCCGGTGCCCTTCTGGCGGTAGGGCTTGACGCCACCACCCCTGACGGCACCGCGCGTCTTCGTCGCGTGCGTGCCCTGGCGGGCGGCGGCCAGCTGCGCGACGACCACCTGGTGCATGAGCGAGACGTTGGCGGTCGTGTCGAACAGGGCGCCGGGCAGCGTGACGCTGCCGGCGGTCTCCCCGCCCGGCGCGCGGACGTCGACCTGGCGGTCGGCGCGCGCGGCCTCGGTCGTGGTCGACTGGGTCACTGGTTGTCACTCCCCACGGGGCCGCCCTTGACCGCCGAACGGACGAGCAGGAGCCCACCCTTCGGGCCGGGGACGGCGCCCTTGATCAGGATGAGGCCGCGCTCGGCGTCGACCTTGTGGACCACGAGCGAGAGCGTCGTCGTCTTGACCGCGCCCATGCGGCCGGCCATGCGCAGGCCCTTGAACACACGGCCCGGGGTGGACGCGCCACCGATCGAGCCGGGCGAGCGGTGCTTGCGCTGGGTGCCGTGCGCGGCGCCGAGGCCCTTGAAGCCGTGACGCTTCATGACGCCGGCGGTGCCCTTGCCCTTGCTGGTGCCGATGACGTCGACCTTGGCCACGCCGTCGAACACCTCGGCGGTCAGCTCCTGGCCGACCGTGTACTGCGCGGCGTCCTCCGTGCGCAGCTCCACCAGGTGGCGCCGCGGCGTGACGCCCGCCTTGGCGAAGTGCCCGCCCTCGGGCTTGTTCACCTTGCGGGGGTCGATCTCGCCGAAGCCGAGCTGGAGGGCCGAGTAGCCGTCCACCTCGGGGGTGCGCACCTGCGTCACCACGCACGGACCCGCCTTGACGACGGTGACCGGCACCATGCGGTTGTTCTCGTCGAACACCTGGGTCATCCCCAGCTTCTCGCCGAGGAGCCCGCGGAACGTACTCGCCATGACTGGTCTCGGTCCTTACTGGATGTTCACGTCGACCGAGGCCGGCAGGTCGATGCGCATGAGCGCGTCGACCGTCTTCGGCGTCGGGTCGAGGATGTCGATGAGGCGCTTGTGCGTGCGCATCTCGAAGTGCTCGCGCGAGTCCTTGTACTTGTGCGGCGAGCGGATGACGCAGTACACGTTCTTCTCCGTCGGCAGCGGCACCGGGCCGACGACGCGCGCACCGGTCTTGGTGACCGTGTCGACGATGCGCCGCGCCGAGGCGTCGATGGCCTCGTGGTCGTAGGCCTTCAGCCGGATGCGGATCTTCTGTCCCGCCATCGCTGTCTTCTGCTCCTGCCGATCGGTGTTGTCCGTAGCTGGGGAACGCCGGGTGTGTCCGGACGTCATCCGGTCAGGGCCCCAGCGGGTGGGTGGCCGTGCGCACAGGCGCCGGCCACCCGGGGACGGGCGGCGGTGCGGGGTCGCACCGCCGCCCGTCGGGTGGTGTTACTTGAGGATCTTGGTGACGCGACCGGCGCCGACGGTGCGGCCACCCTCACGGATGGCGAACCGCAGGCCCTCCTCCATGGCGATCGGCTGGATGAGCTCGACCGTCATCTCGGTGTTGTCGCCCGGCATGACCATCTCGGTGCCGGCCGGCAGGGTCACGACGCCCGTGACGTCCGTGGTCCGGAAGTAGAACTGGGGCCGGTAGTTGTTGAAGAACGGCGTGTGACGGCCACCCTCGTCCTTCGAGAGGATGTAGACCGAACCCTCGAAGTTGGTGTGCGGGGTGATCGAGCCGGGCTTCACGACGACCTGGCCGCGCTCCACGTCCTCGCGCTTGATGCCGCGCAGCAGCAGGCCCACGTTGTCGCCGGCCTGGCCCTGGTCGAGCAGCTTGCGGAACATCTCGACGCCGGTGACGGTGGTCGAGGTCGAGTTCGGGCGGATGCCGACGATCTCGACGGTCTCGGAGACCTTGACGATGCCGCGCTCCACGCGACCGGTGACGACGGTGCCGCGACCGGTGATGGTGAAGACGTCCTCGACGGGCATGAGGAAGGGCTTGTCGATCTCACGCTCCGGCTCGGGGATCGCCGTGTCGACGGCGGTCATGAGCTCCATGAGCTTGTCGCCCCACTCGGCGTCGCCCTCGAGGGCCTTCAGCGCCGAGACGCGGACCACGGGGACGTCGTCGCCCGGGAACTCGTACTCGGACAGCAGCTCGCGGACCTCCAGCTCGACGAGCTCGAGGATCTCCTCGTCGTCGACCATGTCGGCCTTGTTCAGCGCCACGACGATGTAGGGGACGCCGACCTGGCGGGCCAGGAGGACGTGCTCCTTGGTCTGCGGCATCGGGCCGTCGGTCGCGGCGACCACCAGGATGGCGCCGTCCATCTGCGCCGCACCGGTGATCATGTTCTTGATGTAGTCGGCGTGCCCGGGGCAGTCGACGTGAGCGTAGTGACGGTTCTCCGTCTGGTACTCGACGTGGGCGATCGAGATCGTGATGCCGCGGGCCTTCTCCTCGGGCGCCTTGTCGATCTGGTCGAAGGCCGACGCCTCGTTGAGGTCCGGGTACTTGTCGTGCAGCACCTTGGTGATCGCCGCGGTCAGCGTGGTCTTGCCGTGGTCGATGTGCCCGATGGTGCCGATGTTGACGTGCGGCTTGGTCCGCTCGAACTTGGCCTTGGCCACTGGGTTCCTCTCCTCGTGGTGTCGCAGTCGTGCGCGAACTCTGGGGTGGGGCTTGCTGGGGGCCGGGCGGGGACGCACCCCGCCCGGCGGGTCACTCGCCGGTGGCCTTGGCGATGATCTCCTTGGCCACGTTCTGCGGGACCTCGGCGTACGAGTCGAACACCATGGTGTAGCTCGCCCGCCCCTGGGTGCGGCTGCGCAGGTCGCCCACGTAGCCGAACATCTCCGAGAGCGGGACCAGGGCCCGGACGACGCGGGCGCCGGAGCGCTCCTCCATCGCCTGGATCATCCCGCGCCGGGAGTTCAGGTCGCCGATGACGTCGCCCATGTAGTCCTCGGGCGTGACGACCTCGACGGCCATCATCGGCTCGAGCAGGGCCGGGCTGGCCTTGCGGGCGGCCTCCTTGAAGACCATCGAGCCGGCGATCTTGAAGGCCATCTCCGAGGAGTCGACCTCGTGGTACTGGCCGTCGACGAGGGTCGCCTTGACGCCCACCATCGGGTAGCCGGCGAGGATGCCGTACTGCATGGCGTCCTGCATGCCCTGGTCGACCGAGGGGATGTACTCCCTCGGGATGCGACCACCGGTGACGGCGTTGACGAACTCGTAGGTCGGGCCGTCGGCGGCGACCTCCAGCGGCTCGATGCTGACCTGCACCTTGGCGAACTGGCCGGACCCACCCGTCTGCTTCTTGTGGGTGTAGTCGACCTTCTCGACCAGCTTGCGGATGGTCTCGCGGTAGGCCACCTGCGGCTTGCCGACGTTGGCCTCGACCTTGAACTCGCGCCGCATGCGGTCGACGAGGATCTCCAGGTGGAGCTCGCCCATGCCGGAGATGACCGTCTGGCCGGTCTCCTCGTCGAGCTTCACCTGGAAGGTCGGGTCCTCCTCGGCCAGCTTCTGGATGGCCGTGCCCAGCTTCTCCTGGTCGCCCTTGGTCTTGGGCTCGATGGCGACCGAGATGACCGGGGCCGGGAAGGTCATCGACTCGAGGATCACCGGGTTCTGCGGGTCGCAGAGGGTGTCACCCGTGGTCGTCTGCTTCAGCCCGACGACGGCGACGATCTGACCGGCACCCACGCCCGCACGCTCCTCGCGCTTGTTGGCGTGCATCTGGTAGATCTTGCCGATCCGCTCCTTGCGGTCCTTGGTGCTGTTGAGCACCGGGGACCCGGAGCTGAGCCGGCCGGAGTAGACCCGGACGTAGGTCAGCTTGCCGAGGTGCTGGTCGGTCTGGATCTTGAAGGCCAGGGCCGAGAACGGCTCGTCCTCGTCGGCGTGCCGCAGGACCTCGGTCTCGCCGTCCATGGCTGTGCCGACGATGGCCTCGACGTCCAGCGGGCTGGGCAGGTAGTCGGTCACCGCGTCGAGCAGGGGCTGGATGCCCTTGTTCTTGAACGCCGTGCCGGTGAGCACCGGGTTGACCTGCGCGGCGATGGTCGCCTTGCGGATGGCGGCCTTCAGCCGCTCGACGGAGATCTCCTCGCCGCCGAGGTATGCCTCCATGAGCTCGTCGTCGGTCTCGGCGATGGTCTCGAGCAGCTTCTCGCGGTACTCGGCGGCCTGGTCGGCGAGCTCGGCCGGGATCTCCTCGATGGCGTACTCCTCACCCAGCGCGGTCTCCCCGCGCCAGGTGAGGGCCTTCATCTGCACCAGGTCGACGACGCCGATGAAGTCGGCCTCGGCACCGATGGGCAGCTGCAGCACGGCCGGGTTGGCGCCGAGCCGCTCGACCATCATGTCGATGCAGCGGAAGAAGTCCGCACCGGTGCGGTCGAGCTTGTTGACGAAGCACATGCGCGGGACGCTGTACTTCTCGGCCTGCCGCCAGACCTGCTCGGTCTGCGGCTCGACGCCGGCGACACCGTCGTAGACGGCCACGGCACCGTCGAGCACGCGCAGGGACCGCTCCACCTCGACGGTGAAGTCGACGTGCCCCGGGGTGTCGATGATGTTGATGTCGTGGCCGTTCCAGGAGCACTTCGTCGCGGCGGACGTGATGGTGATGCCGCGCTCCTGCTCCTGCTCCATCCAGTCCATCGTGGCCGCGCCGTCGTGGACCTCACCGATCTTGTAGTTGATACCGGTGTAGAAGAGGATGCGCTCGGTCGTCGTGGTCTTGCCCGCGTCGATGTGCGCCATGATCCCGATGTTGCGGGTCTTGGCGAGCTGGGCCTCGTTGCTGGCCATTCCTCACTCCTCTTTGCTTCGGGTCCGCGTGCGGACGTCCGGGGTGGCCCGGACTCGTCCGCCGGCCGCGGGGTGCTGGCTGGGCCAGCGCGGTGCGACTACCAGCGGTAGTGCGCGAAGGCCTTGTTCGACTCGGCCATCTTGTGGGTGTCCTCGCGGCGCTTGACCGCGGCACCGAGGCCGTTGCTGGCGTCGAGCAGCTCGTTCATGAGGCGCTCGGTCATCGTCTTCTCCCGGCGGGCGCGGCTGTACTGGATCAGCCAGCGCAGGCCGAGTGTGGTGCTCCGGGAGGCGCGGACCTCGACCGGGACCTGGTAGGTCGCACCACCCACGCGGCGGCTGCGGACCTCGAGAGCCGGCTTGACGTTGTCCAGCGCGCGCTTGAGCGTGACCACCGGGTCGGTGTCGGTCTTGGCGCGGGCACCTTCGAGGGCGCCGTAGACGATCGCCTCGGCGACCGAGCGCTTGCCGTCGACGAGCACCTTGTTCACCAGCTGGGTGACCAGCGGCGACTGGTAGACCGGGTCGGCGACCAGCGGACGGCGCGGCGCGGGGCCCTTGCGCGGCATTAGCTCTTCTCCTTCTTCGCGCCGTAGCGGCTACGGGCCTGCTTGCGGTTGCGGACACCCTGGGTGTCCAGCGAGCCACGGATGATCTTGTAGCGCACACCCGGGAGGTCCTTCACGCGACCGCCGCGCACGAGCACCATCGAGTGCTCCTGCAGGTTGTGGCCGACGCCCGGGATGTAGGCGGTCACCTCGATGCCACTGGTGAGGCGGACGCGAGCGACCTTGCGCAGCGCCGAGTTCGGCTTCTTCGGCGTCGTGGTGTACACGCGGGTGCACACGCCGCGACGCTGAGGGGAGCCCTTCAACGCCGGGGTCTTGGTCTTCTCGACCTTGTCCTCGCGGCCCTTGCGGACCAGCTGGTTGATCGTGGGCATGGGTGGCCTGGATCTCCTACCTGCGCTGCGGTGGTGCTGCGGACGGTGCTGCTGTCGTGTCGCCGGTGCCGGTCCTGCCGGGGCCGGCCGCTCGCGGCCACACCCACCGTCCGGTCCCCGCGGTCGGGCGTGTCGCCCTTCCCGGGACCGGCCCGTGAGTCGAACCGGATCGGTCGCCCCCCGCGACTCGGCGCCGCCACCTCCGGCGACCGTCCTCGTGGACGGTCCGGCCGGTGGGGACCCGCGGGCCAGGAGGACGGACCTCCGGACACCCAGGCGCACCGCGAACGGGAGCAGGCCCAGGGCACCCTGGGCACGGCTCACCACGATACCCGCGTGCTCGGAGCCGGTCAAAGCCGGGTCCCGGGCACCGGACGGGCAGGCGGACCTGCCTCCCGGACGGGACACCGGGCACAACGGCGCAGGGGTCCGGGGCATTCCGGACGCCGACGGCCGGGACACGGCGGCGGGGTGGCGAGGACTGTACCGCGGCGCGGCCCGGACGCCAGGGCTCCCACACCGTCGACGGCGACGGCCTCCACCGCACCCGCCCGCGACTGTCACCCCCTCCCCCTACCGTCGGTCGCAGTAATGCAACCCACAGCAACGGAGGTCACCCGTGCTCATCGACTCGGCGCGCGAGCTCAAGGCGCGTCTGTCCGCGCGGCTGGCCGAGGGGTTCCCCCCGGTCACCGCCAGCGACCTGGGCGGCCGGGTGTGGACCCGGCCGGCGATCGGACTGGTCCCGGTGGCGCCGGGACGGGCCCACCTGGCCATCCGGGTGGCCGCTGCCGACGACGCCCGGGTGTTCCTCACCGATCTCGACGACGCGGTGCGCGCCGAGGTCGACGTCCGGGTGACCGGGCCGATAGTGCCGCAGTCCTCCCCCACCCCGGGCCGGCTGCAGCAGCGCACCCGCCCGCTGGTCCCCGGGCTCTCGGTGGCCCATCCCGCCGTGAGCGCGGGGACGCTCGGCGGGTTCGTCCGGCTCGACGGGCGGCTGGCCGTCCTGTCCAACAACCACGTCCTGGCCGCCAGCGACGCCGGTGCGGTGGGAGACGCCGTCCTGCAGCCCGGCCCGGCCGACGGCGGCGTGCCGGCCGACCGGGTCGCCAGGCTCGCCGCCGTCCAGCGGTTCACCGGCTCCCGCAACCGCGTGGACGCCGCGGTCGCCGTCCTCGACGAGGGCGTCGGCGCCGAGCCCGGCCGACTGCCGGGCGGGCCGCTGGGCACCACGGTGCCCGACGGGGTCGAGGTCGAGCCGGACGAGGAGGTGGAGAAGCTCGGCCGGACGACCGGGCACACCCGGGGCCGGATCACCGCCGTCGAGGTCGACGGGGTCGCCGTCCAGTACGACGACGGCGTGTACTTCTTCGACGACCAGATCGAGATCGAGGGGCTGGCGGGGACCTTCTCCCTCGGCGGCGACAGCGGCTCGGTCATCTGGCGCAGTGCCGACCGCGCGCCGCTGGCACTGCTCTTCGCCGGGAGCAGCGAGGGCGGCAGCAACGGCGCCGGGCTGACCTTCGCCAACCCGCTGTCGACCGTGCTGTCCACCCTCGGGGTGGAGTGGGTCGCCTCCTGAGGTCCTCCCCCGGGTCGGGGGGATGTCGCTCCGGGCGGGGACGGGGCACCATGGGGAGGTGACCGAGCCCGCGCGGCCGCCCGGGGCTCCCCGCTCCCCCGGGCGCCCGGCCGCCGGGCGTCAGCGAGGAGACCTCGTGACCGACCGTGCCACCGCCCGCGCCGCCAAGCAGACCCTCGTCGCCCAGCTGTCCACCCAGTCGGGGGTGGTCGGCATCGGCCTGGCACGGCGCGACACCGGCTACGTCGTCAAGGTCGACGTCGCCGACGCGGACGCGGCCGGCCGGGTCCCCCGCGACGTCGACGGCGTCCGCGTGGTCACCGAGGTCGTCGGCGTGATCCGGCCCCTGCGCAGCCGCACCGCCTGACCTCGCGGCGGCCCTCCCGAGCCCGCCGGCCCGCTCCCCGGCACCCGCTACGGTCGCGCTGGCGCCGACGAGGGCGCCGCCGACCAGAGGAGTGCAGGTGCGCATCGGCATCCAGGCCAGTTACGCGGGGGGTTTCCGGGAGACGGCGGCCGAGATCGTCGACCTGGAGGCCGCAGGTCTCGACCTGGCCATGTGCGCGGAGGTCTACACCTTCGACGCCGTCAGCCAGCTCGGCTACCTGGCCGCCGTCACCGAGCGGGTCGAGCTGATGAGCGCCATCCTGCCGATCTACAGCCGCACCCCCGCGCTGACGGCGATGACCGCGGCCGGCCTGGACTTCGTCTCCGGCGGCCGCTTCACCCTCGGCCTGGGCGCCTCGGGCCCGCAGGTCATCGAGGGGTGGCACGGCGTCCCCTACGACGCCCCGCTGCAGCGCACCCGCGAGATCGTCGAGATTTGCCGCCAGGTGTGGCGGCGCGAGCGGCTCGTGCACGAGGGGCCCAAGTACACCGTCCCGCTGCCGGCCGACCAGGGCACCGGTCTCGGCAAGCCGCTCAAGCTGATCAACACCCCCGTCCGCGAGCGGATCCCGGTCATGCTCGCGGCCCTGGGGCCCAAGAACGTGGAGCTGGCCGCCGAGATCGCCGAGGTGTGGGAGCCCATCTGGTTCATGCCGGAGAGGGCCGACGCCGTCTGGGGGGACTCGCTGCGCGCCGGGAAAGCCAAGCGCGACCCCGAGCTGGGTGAGCTGCAAGTGATCTGCGGCGTCCCGGTGGCCATCGGCGAGGACGTCGACCACCTGCACGACCAGGTCCGCCCGAACCTGGCGCTCTACGTCGGCGGCATGGGCGCCAAGGGCAAGAACTTCTACAACGACCTCGCCCGGCGCTACGGCTTCGAGGAGGCCGCCGAGACCGTCCAGGAGCTCTACCTCTCCGGGCGCAAGGACGAGGCCGCTGCCGCACTGCCCGAGGAGTTCGTGCGGTCGGTGTCGCTCATCGGTCCCGAGTCGCACGTCGCCGAGCGGGTGGCCGCCTACGCCGAGGCCGGCGTCACCACCATCGCCCTGCAGCCGCTCGACGACAGTCGCGAGGGCCGGCTGCGCACCGTCGAGACCATGCGCAGGCTCGCCGACCGGTAGCTGGGGGCCTCCTCCGGTTCTGTCACGTCATGGGCGCGGCCTCGGGACCGTGCCGGTCCGGTAGTACCGGCCGACGCCGTCCTCCCCCACCGCAGCGGGTCCTCCTCGACCGCCCACCGTCGGGGAGGACACGCCAGGATCAGGTCACCTGATCGTCGCCGCTCCCCGACGCCGGACACGGAAGGGCCCCCGGACCGAGTGGTCCGGGGGCCCTCCTCACGTGCTACGGAGCCTCAGCCCCGCCAGTCGTACTCCTCGAGGCGCACGGCCTCACCGGAGCCCGCCCCGAAGACGTCGGGGCTGTAGTACTGCCCGTCGTCGTACCCGGCCATCGTGTAGACGGCGGCGCGGGCCTCCTCGGTCGGCTCGACCGTGATGTTCCGGTAGCGGCTGATGCCCGTACCCGCCGGGATCAGCTTGCCGATGATCACGTTCTCCTTGAGGCCGAGCAGGCTGTCGCTCTTGCCCTGGATCGCGGCGTCGGTGAGCACCTTCGTCGTCTCCTGGAAGGAGGCCGCCGACAGCCACGACTCGGTCGCGAGCGAGGCCTTGGTGATGCCCATCAGCACCGGACGGGCCGAGGCCGGCTCGCCGCCCTCGGCGACGACGCGGCGGTTCTCCGTCTCGAAGATCGTCCGCTCGACCAGCGCACCGGGGAGGAACTCCGTGGCGCCCGAGTCGATGATGGTCACCCGCTTGAGCATCTGGCGGATGATCACCTCGATGTGCTTGTCGTGGATGGACACGCCCTGGCTGCGGTAGACCTCCTGGACCTCGCGGACCAGGTGCAGCTGCACCTCGCGCGGGCCCATGATCCGCAGCACCTCGTGCGGGTCCACCGCACCCTCGGTGAGCTGCTCGCCGACCTCGACGTGCGCGCCGTCCTCGACCCGCAGCCGCGACCGGCGCGACAGCTTGTCGTAGACGACGTCGTCGGAGCCGTCGTCCGGGGTGATGGTCAGCTTCCGGAACTGCTCGCCGTCCTCGATGCGGACGCTGCCGGCCAGCTCGGCGATCGGGGCCTTGCCCTTGGGGACGCGGGCCTCGAAGAGCTCCACCACACGCGGCAGGCCGTGGGTGATGTCCTCACCCGCGACACCACCGGTGTGGAAGGTGCGCATCGTCAGCTGGGTGCCGGGCTCGCCGATGGACTGGGCGGCGATGATGCCGACCGCCTCACCGACGTCGACCAGCTTGCCGGTCGCCAGCGACCGGCCGTAGCAGGTCGCGCAGGTGCCGAGCAGCGACTCGCAGGTCAGGACGCAGCGGACCTTGACCTCGCTGACCCCGGCCTCGACGAGCGCGCTGATCAGCACGTCGCCGAGGTCCTGACCGGCCTGCGCGACGAGCGTGCCGTCCTCGGCCGTCACGTCGGCGGCCAGGGAACGGGCGTAGACGCCGGTCTCGACGTGCGGGTCGCGGGTCAGCTGACCGTCGACCACCGTCGCGATCGGCATGAGCACGCCGCGCTCGGTGCCGCAGTCCTCCTCGCGGATGATGACGTCCTGGGAGACGTCGACAAGCCGGCGGGTGAGGTACCCGGAGTCCGCGGTCCGCAGGGCGGTGTCGGCCAGACCCTTGCGCGCGCCGTGCGTGGAGATGAAGTACTCCAGCACCGACAGACCCTCCCGGAAGTTGGCCTTGATCGGCCGCGGGATGATCTCGCCCTTCGGGTTGGCGACCAGACCACGCATGCCGGCGATCTGGCTGATCTGCATCATGTTGCCCCGGGCGCCCGAGTTGACCATGACCCAGACCGGGTTGGTGGTGGGGAAGTTGTCCACCATCGCCTGGCTGACCTCGGCCCGCGCGCGGGTCCAGATCTCGATCAGCTCACCGCGGCGCTCGGCGTCGGTGATGACACCGCGCTCGTACTGCCGCTCGATCTGCCGGGCCTCGGCCTCGTGGCGGTCGAGGATCTCCTGCTTGGCCGGCGGGGTGACGACGTCGTCGATGGCGATCGTGACGCCCGAGCGGGTGGCCCAGCGGAAGCCGGCCGACTTGAGGGCGTCCAGCGTCGCCGCGACCTGCACCTTGGGGTAGCGCTCGGCGAGGTCGTTGACGATCGCCCCGAGCTCCTTCTTCGGCACCTGGTAGTTGACGAAGCGGTAGTCCTCGGGCAGGGCCTCGTTGAACAGCACCCGGCCCAGGCTGGTCTCGACCAGCGCCGGCTGACCGGGGGTCCAGTCCTCCGGCTGCTGCCAGGCGGGGTTGACCTTGCCGTTGTCGACGCCGAACACCTCGTCGAGGCGGATCAGCGCCCGCTCCTGCAGACCCAGCGCACCCATGTCGAACGCCATGATCGCCTCGGCGGTCGAACCGTAGGCGGCCGGACGGCCACCGTCGGCCTCGTACCGGCTGGCCACCAGGGTGGTCAGGTGGTACAGACCCAGCACCATGTCCTGGGTCGGCGCGGTGATCGGGCGACCGTCGGCCGGGCTCAGGATGTTGTTGCTGGACAGCATGAGGATGCGGGCCTCGGCCTGCGCCTCGGCCGACAGCGGCAGGTGAACGGCCATCTGGTCACCGTCGAAGTCCGCGTTGAACGCGGTGCAGACCAGTGGGTGGATCTGGATGGCCTTGCCCTCGACCAGCTGCGGCTCGAAGGCCTGGATGCCCAGGCGGTGCAGCGTCGGCGCCCGGTTCAGCAGGACCGGGTGCTCGGTGATGACCTCCTCGAGCACGTCCCAGACGACGGGACGGGCACGCTCGACCATGCGCTTGGCGGACTTGATGTTCTGCGCGTGGTTGAGGTCGACCAGCCGCTTCATGACGAAGGGCTTGAACAGCTCGAGTGCCATCTGCTTGGGCAGGCCGCACTGGTGCAGCTTGAGCTGCGGGCCGACGACGATGACCGAACGGCCGGAGTAGTCGACGCGCTTGCCGAGCAGGTTCTGGCGGAACCGGCCCTGCTTGCCCTTGAGCAGGTCGCTCAGGGACTTGAGGGGACGGTTGCCCGGGCCGGTGACCGGCCGGCCGCGGCGGCCGTTGTCGAACAGCGCGTCCACGGACTCCTGGAGCATCCGCTTCTCGTTGTTCACGATGATCTCGGGGGCGCCGAGGTCGAGCAGACGCTTGAGCCGGTTGTTCCGGTTGATGACCCGGCGGTACAGGTCGTTCATGTCGCTGGTGGCGAAGCGGCCACCGTCGAGCTGCACCATCGGGCGCAGGTCCGGCGGGATGACCGGGACGCAGTCGAGCACCATGCCCATGGGCGAGTTGCGCGTCTGCTGGAACGCCGCGACGACCTTGAGCCGCTTGAGGGCCCGCAGCTTGCGCTGGCCCTTGCCGTTGCGGATGGTGTCGCGCAGCGACGTGGCCTCGGCGTCGAGGTCGAAGTCGGCCAGCAGCTTCTGCAGGGCCGCGGCACCCATGCCGCCCTCGAAGTACTCACCGAAGCGGTCGCGCAGCTCGCGGTAGAGGCCCTCGTCGGCGATGAGCTGCTTGACCTCGAGCTTGCGGAAGGTGTCGAGCACCTCCTCGAGGCGGTCGATCTCCCGCTGGGCACGGTCCCGCAGCTGGCGCATCTCGCGCTCGCCGCCCTCGCGCACCTTGCGGCGGACGTCGGACTTGGCGCCCTCCGCCTCGAGCTCGGCGAGGTCGGCCTCCAGCTTCTGCTGGCGGGCCTCGACGTCGGCGTCGCGGCGGTTCTCGAGGTTGGACTTCTCCGCGCTGATCTCGGCCTCGACGGTCGGGAGGTCGCGGTGGCGGGCCTCGTCGTCGACCGAGGTGATCAGGTAGGCGGCGAAGTAGATGATCTTCTCGAGGTCCTTGGGCGCCAGGTCGAGCAGGTAGCCCAGGCGCGAGGGGACGCCCTTGAAGAACCAGATGTGCGTGACCGGCGCGGCCAGCTCGATGTGGCCCATCCGCTCGCGGCGGACCTTGGCCCGGGTCACCTCGACGCCGCAGCGCTCACAGATGATGCCCTTGAAGCGGACGCGCTTGTACTTGCCGCAGTAGCACTCCCAGTCCCGCGTGGGACCGAAGATCTTCTCGCAGAAGAGACCGTCCTTCTCCGGACGGAGGGTGCGGTAGTTGATGGTCTCGGGCTTCTTCACCTCACCGTGCGACCACTGGCGGATGTCGTCGCCGGTGGCCAGACCGATGCGGAGCTCGTCGAAGAAGTTGACGTCGAGCACTGAGTGGACCCCTTTCCCGGGGCTCGGTTACTGCACTTCTCGCTGATGGCTTCGGGGGCGCCGGCCGGCCCCGGGGGCCCGGGGCCCGGCCGGCTGACCCTCTCCCGGCGTCCCCTGAGCGTGCGGGGGGACGCCGGCGGGGGTCCTCTAGACGTCCTCGACGCTGGAGGGCTCGCGGCGGGAGAGGTCGATGCCCAGCTCCTCCGCGGCCCGGAACACCTCGTCGTCGGTGTCGCGCAGCTCGATCGCCTGCCCGTCCCCGGACAGCACCTCGACGTTGAGGCAGAGCGACTGCAGCTCCTTGAGCAACACCTTGAACGACTCGGGGATGCCCGGCTCGGGGATGTTCTCGCCCTTGACGATGGCCTCGTAGACCTTGACGCGGCCGAGGATGTCGTCGGACTTGATGGTCAGCAGTTCCTGCAGCGCGTAGGCCGCGCCGTAGGCCTGCATCGCCCAGCACTCCATCTCGCCGAAGCGCTGGCCACCGAACTGCGCCTTACCACCCAGCGGCTGCTGCGTGATCATCGAGTACGGGCCGGTCGACCGGGCGTGGATCTTGTCGTCGACCAGGTGCAGCAGCTTCAGGATGTAGACGTAGCCCACCGAGATCGCCTCGGGGAAGGGCTCCCCGGAGCGGCCGTCGAAGAGCCGCGCCTTGCCGGTCGGCGCGACCATCCGGTCGCCGTCGCGGTTCGGGGTCGTCGAGGCGAGCAGGCCGACGATCTCGTCCTCCTTGGCGCCGTCGAACACCGGCGTCGCCGTCCGGGTGCCCGGGGCGGCCGACTTGGCGGCCTCCGGCAGGTTGACCGCCCAGTCGGGCGTGCCCTCGACCTGCCAGCCCTGCTTGGCGACCCACCCGAGGTGGGTCTCCAGCACCTGGCCGACGTTCATCCGGCCCGGGACGCCGAGCGGGTTGAGGACGATGTCCACCGGGGTGCCGTCCTCGAGGAACGGCATGTCCTCCTGCGGCAGGATCTTCGCGATGACGCCCTTGTTGCCGTGGCGGCCGGCGAGCTTGTCGCCGTCGGAGATCTTGCGCATCTGGGCGACGTAGACCCGGATCAGCTCGTTGACGCCGGCGGGCAGCTCGTCGCCGTCCTCGCGCGAGAACACGCGGACGCCGATGACCTTGCCGGACTCACCGTGCTTGACCTTGAGGCTGGTGTCGCGGACCTCGCGGGCCTTCTCACCGAAGATCGCCCGCAGCAGCCGCTCCTCGGGGGTCAGCTCGGTCTCGCCCTTGGGTGTGACCTTGCCGACGAGGATGTCGCCGGGGACGACCTCGGCGCCGATGCGGATGATGCCGCGCTCGTCGAGGTCGGCGAGGACCTCCTCGGAGACGTTCGGGATGTCCCGGGTGATCTCCTCGGCACCGAGCTTGGTGTCGCGGGCGTCGACCTCGAACTCCTCGATGTGGATCGAGGACAGGACGTCGTCCTGCACGAGGCGCTGCGACAGGATGATCGCGTCCTCGTAGTTGTGGCCCTCCCACGGCATGAAGGCGACGAGCAGGTTCTTGCCCAGCGCCATCTCACCCCGGTCGGTGCACGGCCCGTCGGCGATGACCTGACCGACCTCGACCCGCTGGCCCTCGTCGACGACGGGGGTCTGGTTGATCGAGGTGCCCTGGTTCGAGCGGCGGAACTTCAGCAGCCGGTAGGTCTGCCGGGTGCCGTCGTCGGCCATGACGGTGACGTAGTCGGCGGTCGAGTCCTCGACCACGCCGGCCTTCTCCGCCACGACGACGTCGCCGGCGTCGACGGCGGCCCGCAGCTCCATGCCGGTGCCGACCAGCG
Organism: Geodermatophilus maliterrae; assembly: GCF_041018925.1. Classification (NCBI taxonomy): domain Bacteria; kingdom Bacillati; phylum Actinomycetota; class Actinomycetes; order Geodermatophilales; family Geodermatophilaceae; genus Geodermatophilus; species Geodermatophilus maliterrae. The sequence goes on along the minus strand of NZ_JBFNXQ010000004.1, from coordinate 24,718 downwards.
GCGCCTCGCTGCGCAGCAGCGGGACGGCCTGGCGCTGCATGTTCGCGCCCATGAGCGCGCGGTTGGCGTCGTCGTGCTCGAGGAACGGGATCATCGCCGTCGCGACCGAGGTCATCTGCCGCGGCGAGACGTCCATGTAGTCGACGTTCTCGGGGACGAGGTAGTCGACCTCACCGCCCTTGGTGCGGACCAGGACGCGGTCCTCGGCGAACCGGCCCTGGGCATCCAGCGGCGAGTTGGCCTGGGCGACGACGAAGCGGTCCTCCTCGTCGGCGGTCAGGTAGTCGATCTGGTCGGTGACCGTGCCGTTCACGACCCGCCGGTAGGGGGTCTCGATGAAGCCGAAGGCGTTGACCCGGCCGTAGGCCGACAGCGAGCCGATCAGGCCGATGTTCGGCCCCTCGGGGGTCTCGATCGGGCACATCCGGCCGTAGTGGCTCGGGTGCACGTCGCGGACCTCCATGCCGGCCCGCTCACGGGACAGACCACCGGGGCCCAGCGCCGACAGGCGGCGCTTGTGGGTCAGGCCCGCGAGGGGGTTGGTCTGGTCCATGAACTGCGAGAGCTGGCTGGTGCCGAAGAACTCCTTGATGGAGGCGACGACCGGCCGGATGTTGATCAGGGTCTGCGGCGTGATCGCCTCGACGTCCTGGGTCGTCATCCGCTCGCGGACGACGCGCTCCATGCGGGAGAGGCCGACCCGGATCTGGTTCTGGATCAGCTCGCCGACGGTGCGCAGGCGGCGGTTGCCGAAGTGGTCGATGTCGTCGACGCCGTGGTCGGGCTCGCCGGCGTGCAGCCGCACGACGTACTCGATGGTGGCGACGATGTCGTCCTCGGTCAGCGTGGAGGTCGGCTGGGGCACCTCGACGCCGAGCTTCTTGTTCACCTTGTAGCGGCCGACCTTGGCCAGGTCGTAGCGCTTGGGGTTGAAGAAGAGGTTCTCCAGCAGCGCCTGGGCGCTCTCCCGCGTCGGCGGCTCGCCCGGCCGCAGCTTGCGGTAGATGTCGAGCAGCGCCTCGTCCTGCCCGGCGACGTGGTCCTTCTCCAGGGTGGCGAGGACGGTGGGCGACCACTGGAAGTGCTCGCGGATGCGGTCCTCGGTCCAGCCCAGCGCCTTGAGGAGCACGGTGACCGGCTGGCGGCGCTTGCGGTCGATGCGCACGCCGACGGTGTCGCGCTTGTCGACGTCGAACTCCAGCCACGCACCGCGGCTGGGGATGACCTTGGCGGTGAAGACGTCCTTGTCCGACGTCTTGTCCAGGGTCTTGTCGAAGTAGACGCCCGGGCTGCGGACCAGCTGCGAGACGACGACGCGCTCGGTCCCGTTGATGACGAACGTGCCCTTGTTCGTCATGATCGGGAAGTCGCCCATGAACACCGTCTGGCTCTTGATCTCGCCGGTGGTGTTGTTCATGAACTCGGCGGTGACGAACAGCGGCGCCGCGTAGGTCATGTCCTTGTCCTTGCACTCCTCGAGGGACGCCTTGACGTCCTCGAAGCGCGGGTTGGAGAAGGACAGCGACATCGAGCCGCTGAAGTCCTCGATCGGGGAGATCTCCTCGAGGATCTCGGCCAGGCCGCCGACGGCGGTGGCCTGCTCCTCGGGCGCCAGGGTGGCCTTCCACTCGGGGCTTCCGACCAGCCAGTCGAAGGAGGCGGTCTGCAGCGCCAGCAGGTCGGGCACCTCGAGGGGCTCGGAGATCTTCGCGAAGGAGACGCGCAGCGGGGCGCCGGGGATCTTCTGCTGGTCGGCCTCACCGGTGCGGGGGCCGGACTGGGGGGCGTACGGGGTGTTCTGGGTGGTGCCGGACGGGGTGGTGCTGGCGGAGATGCTGGTGGGGCGAGAGCCTGCCAAGATGCGTCCTTCCAAGGACCTCACGACGTGCGGGCGGTGGGTGCGGGTTCGTCCTGGGTCGTCGTCGGTGATGGCGGCGCCGTCCGCGGCGTCCGGCCCGCTCGGTCGACGGGGTGTCCAGGAGATCCCGGGCACCCCCAGCGACCCGTCTCGGCGGGCAGGCAGTCAGGGGGCAGCGCAACAGGGAACCCTACCCCTGATGACGCACGCTGTCCACGTCGGTGGGTGGGGGCGACCAGCGCCACACCCCCGGTAAGGACAGCGACTCTCGTCCGAGCGGTTCCGCGCGGCCATGATGCCAGTCCGAGGGCCCCGGTGTCTCCGCCACGCCCAGAATGACCCCCGGAGGACCCCGGGAAGGACCCCGTCCTCCTCACCGCTCGCGAGCTCGCGGTGAGCCTCTGGACGGGGCCGGCCTCTGGACGGGGGCGACGAGGACGCGACAGGGGCCGCCCTCCCGGAGGGGAGCGGCCCCTGTGGCGTGCTCGGTGGTGCGACCCGGCCCTGGCAGGGGTCGGGTGGGTGTCACCGGACGGTGACGAGCCCGGCCGCGCGGAGGGCCGGGCAGGACGTCACTTGACGGTGACGGTGGCGCCGGCGCCCTCGAGGGCGGCCTTGGCCTTCTCGGCGGCGTCCTTGGCGACCTTCTCCAGGACCGGCTTGGGCGCGCCGTCGACCAGGTCCTTGGCCTCCTTGAGGCCGAGCGAGGTCAGGCCGCGCACCTCCTTGATGACCTGGATCTTCTTGTCGCCGGCAGCCTCGAGGATGACGTCGAACTCGTCCTGCTCCTCGGCGGCGGGGGCACCGCCGTCGCCGGCACCGCCGGCGGCCGGGGCGGCCGCGACGGCGACCGGGGCAGCAGCGGTGACCTCGAAGGTCTCCTCGAACTGCTTCACGAAGTCGGACAGCTCGAGCAGCGTCATCTCCTTGAACGCGTCGAGCAGCTCCGTGGTGGACAGCTTGGCCATGATCTTTCTCCTTCTGGGGTCAGTCGGTGCTGGCCGCGGCGTCCGCGGCGTCAGCGGTGTCGGTGGTGTCGGCAGCAGTCGTGTCGGTGGCGGTCGTGTCGGTGGCGGTGCCGGCCGCGGAGTCGGCGCCCTCGGCGGGCTTCTTCTCCTGCAGCGCGGCGGCCAGACGGGCGACCTGCGACAGCGGGGCCTGGAACAGGCCGGCGGCCTTGGTCAGGTTGCCCTTCATCGCCCCGGCCAGCTTGGCCAGGAGCACCTCGCGCGGCTCGACGTCGGCCAGGGCGGTGACCTCGGCGGGGCCGACGGTGCGACCCTCGACGACGCCGCCCTTGACGACGAGCAGCGGGTTGGCGCGCGCGAAGTCGCGGATGGCCTTGGCCGCCTCGACGACGTCGCCCTCGATGAAGGCGATCGCGGTGGGGCCGTTGAGCAGCGGGGCCAGGTCGGGGTGCCCGACCTCGTCCGCCGCCCGCTTCGTCAGGGTGTTCTTGACGACGGCGTAGCTGCTGCCCGCACCGAGGGAACGGCGCAGCTGGGTCAGCTGCGCCACGGTCAGCCCGCGGTACTCGGTGAGCACGGCCGCGCTGGACTTCTGGAACCGGTCGGTGATCTCGTCGATCACCGCGGCCTTCGCCTGCGTGGGCATGGGCCTCCTCTCGTCTGACGGGCGACCGCTCGTGCGTCGTGCGGGAGCGGGCGATCACGGCCCGGAGACGACGAACGCCCCGGCGCAGGGCGCACGGGGCGAGGGACGCGGGCTCACGGCACCGCGTCGATCGAACCGTCCTCCTGCGCGGGCCGCCCGGGGATCCGGGACCTTCGATCGCACGCGGACGTGCGACGACCAGCGGTCGTGGGGGGAACGCCGATCAGCGTACACGGGGTGAGCGACCGGGTCGGCCGGCCCCGGGTCAGCGCTCCCAGCCGCGCCGGGTGCGCCCGATCCGCCGCCAGCCGAACCGGGCGAACCAGGGCTCGAGCGGCAGGTCGTCCTGGCCCAGGGCGACGAGGAACCGTCGCGTCCCGCCGAGCCGCAGCCACTCGGCCATGGACGCGACCAGCCAGGTGCCGACGCCCGCGCCGCGGACGCCCTCGGCCACGTGCAGCTCGGCCAGGTCGGCCCAGCCGTGCAGGCGGGAGAGGCTGCCGCCGCGCGTGTGGTCGTCCTGCGCCTCCACGTACCCGACGACCTCGCCGTGCCGGGTCGCGACGAAGCGGGCGGCGAAGGTGCCGACCACCCGCTGCAGTTCGAGGTCGGGGACCGCCGGCGGCCGGGGCAGCGGCACGTCGTCCAGGGTGCCGGCGAGCGTCACCTCGGTCCTGGCCGACGCCGGGTCGAAGCCCGCGCCGGCCAGCACCCGGGCCACGTGCGGCCAGGAGTCCGGGACGCCGTAGGTCGCCGGGGTGGGCAGGTCGCCGTCGGCGTACTGCCGGCGGACCCGCCAGCTCCCGAGCACCTCGGTGCAGGCGGCCGCGAGCCGTGCGCCCGCCTCCTCGTGCGCCGGCCAGCAGACCAGCCAGGCGATCTCCCCCGCGCCGCGCCGGTCGGGGCCGACGTCCGCGTCGTCGCGGTAGCGCCGCAGGTGCGCGGCCGCGACGAGGCGGGAGTCGACCTCGGCGACGAGGGTGGCCCGGGCCCGCACCCAGGGGTCGGTGACGTACTGGGCGGGGTCACGCTCGATCTGGGCGAGGAGGACGGCGGTCGACACCGCCCACCCCGGGACGACGGTGCAGACGTGCGCGTTGACCAGTGCGGTCAGCTGGTCGCGGTCCGCGCGGCGGAAGGGACGGACGACGGGGACGGACACGGTGCGACTCCGGGGCCGAGCGCCCGGACGCGGGCGCAGTGGGTCGAGGAGCCGCTACCCGTGCGGCACGGCGGCGACCGTAGCCCTCCCGTCGTCGTCCGCCAGCAGCCCGTCCGGGGACACCGAGGCCCCGCCGCGCGAGCTGCGCGACGGGGCCTCGGGACCCTCCGTGGGTGACCCCTCGCCGGGCCCCACCGCGAGCGTCAGCGAGCGGAGGGGCGAGGGGTCCTTCAGGCGGTGGGCTCGTCCACCGTCAGGTTGCGCGTGCGGTTCGGGTCGACCGGGATACCGGGGCCCATGGTGGTGGAGATGGTGACCTTCTTCAGGTACCGGCCCTTGGCCGCGGCGGGCTTGGCCCGCAGGACCTCGTCGAGGGCCGCGGCGTAGTTCTCGACCAGCTTCGCCTCGTCGAAGGACGTCTTGCCGATCACCAGGTGCAGGTTGGCCTGCTTGTCGACGCGGAAGTTGATCTTCCCGCCCTTGATGTCGTTGACCGCCTTGGTGACGTCGGGGGTCACGGTGCCGGTCTTCGGGTTCGGCATCAGGCCGCGCGGACCGAGGATCCGGGCGATCCGGCCGACCTTGGCCATCTGGTCGGGGGTGGCGATCGCCGCGTCGAAGTCCAGGAACCCGCCCTGGATGCGCTCGATCAGGTCGTCGCTGCCGACGACGTCGGCGCCGGCGGCCTCGGCCTCGGCGGCGCGGTCACCGGTCGCGAAGACGATGACGCGGGCGGTCTTGCCGGTGCCGTGGGGCAGGTTGACGGTGCCGCGGACCATCTGGTCGGCCTTGCGCGGGTCGACGCCCAGCCGCATGGCCACCTCGACGGTGGCGTCGTAGGCGGTCGGCGAGGTCTCCTTCGCCAGGCCGGCGGCCTTCAGCGGGCTGTAGAGCGACTCGCGGTCGACCTTGGCCGCGGCCTCGCGGTACTTCTTGCCGTGCTTCGCCATGGTGGTGTCCTCTCCCCCGGGCGGAGCCGGGGATCGTGTGGTGCACGGGCCTGGCGTGGCCCTCCCACAGGTGCGGATCGGGTCTGGGGACCCGGGTGGTGCAACGCCGTCGGCGTCCGGCGGCTTCCTCTTACTGGACGGTGATGCCCATCGACCGGGCGGTGCCGGCGATGATCTTCTCGGCCTCGTCGAGGGAGTTGGCGTTGAGGTCGACCATCTTGGTCTGGGCGATCTCACGGACCTGGTCGCGCGTGACGGTGGCGACCTTGGTCTTGTGCGGCTCGCCCGAGCCCTTCTCGACACCGGCGGCCTTGAGCAGCATGCGCGCGGCCGGCGGGGTCTTGGTGACGAAGGTGAACGAGCGGTCCTCGAACACCGAGATCTCGACGGGCACGACGTCGCCACGCTGCGACTCGGTCGCGGCGTTGTACGCCTTGCAGAACTCCATGATGTTGACGCCGTGCTGGCCCAGCGCCGGACCCACGGGCGGCGCGGGGGTGGCCGCGCCGGCCTTGATCTGGAGCTTGATGACCGCGGTCAACCGCTTCCTGGGGGGCATGACTTCCTTCTCGTGTGTGGCTGGCGGCTCAGATGGCCGGGGTGGTGCTCGGGCGCACTCAGATCTTGGCGACCTGCGTGAACGAGAGCTCGACCGGCGTCTCCCGGCCGAAGATGGAGACGAGGACCTGCAGCTTCTGCTGCTCGGCGTTGATCTCGTTGATGGTCGCCGGGAGGGTGGCGAAGGGGCCGTCCATGACGGTCACCGACTCGCCGATCTCGAAGTCGACGAGGGTCGTCGGCGCGGAGGCGGCGGCCGGCGAGGCGGCCTCGGCCACCTTCGCGGCCTGCGGCGGGGTGGCGGGGACCAGCAGGTTGACGACCTCGTCGATCGACAGCGGCGAGGGCCGCGAGGTGGCGCCGACGAAGCCGGTGACGCCGGGGGTGTTGCGGACCGCGCCCCAGGACTCGTCGTTGAGGTCCATGCGGACGAGCAGGTAGCCGGGCAGCTTCTTCCGGTTGACCTGGGTGCGCTTGCCGTTCTTGATCTCGGTGACCTCCTCGGTGGGCACCTCGATCTGGAAGATGTAGTCCTCCATGTCCAGCGACTGGATGCGGGACTCGAGGTTGGTCTTCACCTTGTTCTCGTAGCCCGCGTAGGAGTGGATGACGTACCAGTCGCCGAACTGGGTGCGCAGGGTGCGCTTGAGCGTCTCCCGCGGGTCCTCGTCCTCGGCCTCCGCCTCGGCCAGGGCCTCGGTGACGACCGGGTCGTGGTCGGGGGCGGGCTCGGCGAGCGGGTCGCCGACGAGGCTGTCGCGGCCACCGCTCTCCACCACCGGGGTCACGTCGGCGACGCCGGTGGCGACGTCCTGGCCGGTGGTGTCGACGGAGCCCTCGGCCGAGCCGGGCTCGCCGGCGCCGGTGTCGAGGTCGACGCTGCCGCGGACGTCCATCCGCTGGTCGTCGAGGTCGATGGCCTCGACGTCGCTGTCGGTGTCGAAGGGCTCGCGGGGGTCGGTCACGGGGTTCTCTTCCTTGTCGGGGTGCGGGCGGGCGCGGGGCGGGTCAGCCGAAGACGGCGAGCACGCCCTGCGCGAAGAGGATGTCCAGGCCCGCGACCAGCGCGACGATGAAGGCCACGAAGACGATCACGACGGCCGTGTAGGTGATCAGCTCGCGGCGACCCGGCCAGATGACCTTGCGCAGCTCGGCGACCACCTCGCGGAGGAAGCGGCGCAGGCTGCGGCGCTGGCGGACCTCGTCGGCCCGGGCGCGGTGGGCGGCGGCCCGCGAGCGGGTGCCGGCGCCCTCGGCCGCGCGACCGGCGGGACGGCCGGCCGCGGTGCTCCCGCCGCGGGCGGCGCGGCGGGTGCGGGGAGCGGCGGGCGCGTCGTCCTCGTCGTCGTCACCGGCGGTGATCCGCCCTCCGCGGCGACGGGTGGGCGCGGGGACGACCTTGTCCTCGTCGGCCTCGGCCTCGGCGGCGAGCTCGTCCTCGGCGGCCTCGAGCTCGGCGGCGTCCTCGACGCCCGGGGCCTCCCGGTCGAGCTGCTCGTCGGTCAGCTCGGCGTCCGAGGCGGCGCGGGGGTCCTCCCCGCGGCCCGGCTTCTCGTCGCTCACTGCGCCTCGCTCGCGTCGTGGTGGTGGCCGCTGTCGGCGGGCCCTGTGGTCTGGTGCGTCCCGTGCCGTGGTGCTGCCCCGGCAGGTGCCGTCCGCGCCCGCGCGGCGGGTGCGCGGTCGGCGCCGGGTCGTCCTGCCCGCCGGCACGGGCCGGCGGCACGGGCAGGGGTGACAGGACTTGAACCTGCAGCCTGCGGTTTTGGAGACCGCTGCTCTGCCAATTGAGCTACACCCCTAGCGCCCGGGACCGGTGGCCCCGCGCACTGCCGGGGCGGCCCGACCCGCCGGGCCGGTGCCGTCCCGGAGGGATCCGGGGCACGCCGGTGGCGGGGTCGATCGCCCCAGGACCGCCAGTGTACGGGACCGCGACCGGTGCCCGTGACCGCGCTCCGCCGGCCGCCCCCTCCGGGTGCAGCGGGTCCGGTGCGAGGGGTGCGGTGCGAGGGGTGCGGTGCGAGGGGTGCGGTGCGAGGGGTGCGGTGCGAGGGGTGCGGTGCGAGGGGTCCGGGGCGAGGGGCCCGGGGCGATGAGTGCGGCTCCCCCGGCCGTCTGTCCTGGCAGGACCCGACGACGGTCCGAGGAGGACCCGTGACCGGACTGGCGGTCCACGCCCCGTCGATCTCGCTGGACGGCTTCGCGGCCGGGCCTGGCCAGGACGAGGAGCACCCGCTCGGCGTGGGTGGGGAACGGCTGCACGAGTGGGTGTTCGCCGGGGACCGCTCGGCCGCCGACGACCGGTTCCCGGCGCGCGGCACCGAGGGGATCGGCGCGACGATCATGGGCCGCGACGTGTCCGGTCCCGTCCGCGGCCCCTGGTCGGCGGCGCCGGAGTGGCGCGGCCGGTGGGGCGAGGAACCGCCGTACGGCCACGACGTCTTCGTCCTCACCCACCAGGCGCGGCCGCCGCTGCCGATGGCCGGCGGGACGACGTCCCACTTGGTCACCGACGGTCCCGAGGCGGCGCTGGAGCGGGCGGCCGGGGGCGCCGGCGTCGGCCCCCTTGCAGGGGCCCACCGCGGGCTCGCGAGCGGTGGGGGCAAGGGGGTCCTTGCTGAGGTGCACGTCGCCGTCGTGCCGGTGCTGCTGGGCGCGGGCGAGCGGCTCTTCGACGGCACGGCCTTCCCCGCGGCGGGGGGAGACGGTCGAGGTGGCGCCGTCGGCGTCGGTCACCCACGTGCGGCTGCGCCGGACGGGCGGCTGAGCCGGCGGGGAGCCCCGACGGCACCGCCTCCGACATGATGGGGGTCATGACCGCCGCCTCCCCGTCGGAGTCCGCCGCCCCCTCCCCCGCCCAGCGCCGCGTGTCGCGGCGCATCGGCGCCATCACCGAGTCCGCGACGCTCGCGGTCGACGCCAAGGCCAAGGCGCTCAAGGCGGCGGGCAAGCCGGTCATCGGCTTCGGTGCCGGCGAGCCGGACTTCCCGACGCCGGACTACGTCGTCGAGGCCGCCGTCGCCGCCTGCAGCCAGCCGGCGATGCACCGCTACACCCCGGCCGGGGGCCTGCCGGCGCTCAAGGAGGCGATCGTCACCAAGACCGCCCGGGACTCCGGCCTGGCGCTCACCCCGGCCCAGGTGCTGGTGACCAACGGCGGCAAGCAGGCGGTCTACGAGGCCTTCGCCACGATGCTCGACCCCGGCGACGAGGTGCTCGTGCCGGCGCCGTACTGGACCACCTACCCCGAGGCCATCGCCCTGGCCGGTGGTGTGCCGGTGCCCGTGGTGGCCGACGAGGAGAGCGGCTACCTCGTCTCGGTGGCCCAGCTCGAGGCCGCCCGCACCGAGCGCACCAAGGTGCTGCTGTTCGTGTCGCCGTCCAACCCGACCGGCGCGGTCTACCCGCCCGACCAGGTGGAGGCCATCGGCCGGTGGGCGCTCGAGACCGGGCTGTGGGTGCTCACCGACGAGATCTACGAGCACCTCACCTACGGCGGGGCCACTGCGCCGTCGATGCCGGTCGTCGTCCCCGAGCTGACCGACCGCTGCGTCGTCGTCAACGGCGTCGCCAAGACCTACGCGATGACCGGCTGGCGGGTGGGCTGGATGGCCGGTCCGGCCGACGTCGTCAAGGCCGCCACCAACCTGCAGTCGCACGCCACCTCGAACGTCGCCAACGTGTCGCAGGCCGCCGCGGTCGCCGCGCTGACCGGTGACCTGTCGGCGGTGGACGAGATGCGGACGGCGTTCGACCGACGGCGGAAGACCATCGTGTCGATGCTGCGGGAGATCCCCGGCGTCGCCTGCCCCGAGCCGCAGGGGGCCTTCTACGTCTACCCGTCGGTGAAGGCCCTGCTCGGCCGGCCGATCAACGGGCGGACGGCGTCGTCCAGCGTCGAGCTGGCCGAGATCGTCCTCGAGGAGGCCGAGGTCGCCGTCGTCCCGGGTGAGGCCTTCGGCACCCCGGGGTACCTGCGGATGTCCTACGCGCTCGGCGACGACGACCTGGTCGAGGGCGTCAGCCGGATGCAGCGCCTGCTGGGGTGAGGACCCCCTGCCCCGACCGCTCGCAGGCTCGCGGCGGGACCCTGCAGGGGGGCCGCGACTACTCGGGGAGGTCGTCCGCGTCGAGGGCACCGGCGCGCACCAGCACGTCGAGGGCGGCCGGGAGGTCGGCCAGCGCGGCGGCGAGGTCGTCGGGCGTGGCGATCGTCCAGGCGTTGGCCTGCGCGTAGCAGCGCAGCGCCGCGTCGAAGGCCTCCGCGCCGGCGGCCTCGCGGGCGGCCAGCAGGGCGGCGCCGCCCTTGCCGTAGACGACGTCGAGGTAGGTGCCGGTGTCCTCGAACTCGTCCATCGCCGCGCCGACGTCGCCCGGGACGGCCAGCGCCCGGTCCGGCTGCGCCGGCGATCCCCGCTCGCCGACCGAGGACTCGGCGTAGGTGGCCAGGGCCTCGTCCAGCCACGGGTCGCGGAACTGGGAGTCGCCGACCATCCCGTAGAACCACATGTGCGCGACCTCGTGCTCGAGGACCACCCGGCTGACGCCGGCCAGCAGGATCGAGCTCGGGTACTCGATGCCGCCGCCCGCGTCGGGGAGCAGCGGCACGGTGAGGGTGTCGTACGGGAAGGCGCCGAAGCGCTCGGCCAGCGCGGTGACCTCCTCGGCGGCCTGGTCGGCGAGCTCGCCGGGCCCCACCCCGGCGTCCGGCAGCACCCCGGTGGTGATCTCCACCCCGCCGTCCGTGGTGAGGGTGGCGGTGCGGAACCGCCCGGCGGCGACGCTGACGTCGCGGGCGACCGGCTCGCGCGCGGTCCAGGTGCGCCGGCCGTCGTCGGCGGCGGAGGGCTCGTCCTGGTCGCCGGTCATCAGCACGGTCAGCTCCTCGGGTGCCGAGACGCTGACCGTGGTGTCGGCGACCGGGCTGGTCGCGGTCTCGCCGAGGATCTCGACGAACGGGTCGCGCGCCCAGCCGACGCCGGGCTCCCACGCCAGCAGCGGGAAGCCGCTGGCCCACCAGGAGACGCCCTCGACCGCGCCGAGCCGCTCGAAGCCGCCCTCGCCGAGGGAGACGGTGAAGTCCAGCTCGACCTCGGTGGACTCCCCCGGCTCGAGCTCGCCGTCGAGCTGCAGCACGAAGAGGCCGCCGGGCGCCTCCGCGCCGGCGTCCTCGTACCCGGCCCGGTCGACGTCGTCGCCGCGGGTGTCGTCGACGGTGATCCGGTTGCCCAGCCCGGCCGCACCGGGGCCGTTGGGCACCAGCCGGAAGACCAGCTCGTCGGTGACGAGGTCCGGGGTGAAGACGACGGTCTCGGTGCCGGTGACCGTGCGCAGGTCGTCGGAGAGCCGGAACTCCAGGTCGACGACGGGGCGGTCGGGGTCGGGCCCGGCCCGCTCGGCGGGACAGCTCGCCCGCCCGCCGGGAGCGGGGGACGACGGGGCGGCGGTGCCCTGGTCGGCGGTGCCCTGACCGGCGGTGCCGCGCTCCGCGGCGAGGGTCTCGGCGAAGGACGTGCAGCCGGCCAGCAGGAGCAGCGCGGCCGCGGCCGGCAGTGCCCGCCGCGGGGTCATGCCAGTGCGACGGTGGCGCGGGCCAGCGAGAGGACCTTCTCCCCTCCGCTGGTGACCGTGAGGTCGACGCGGACCCGGCCGCCGTCGAGGACCTGCCCGACCTTGCCGCGGACGGTGACCTCGGCGCCGGTGTCGTCGTCGGGGACGACGACCGGCCGGCCGAAGCGGACCTGGTACTCGACGACCGCGCCGGGGTCGCCGGCCCAGTCGGTGACCGCCCGGACGGTCAGGCCCATGGTGAGCATGCCGTGGGCGATGACGCCGGGCAGGCCGACACCGGTGGCCACCCGGTCGCTCCAGTGGATGGGGTTGAGGTCCCCCGACGCGCCGGCGTAGCGGACGAGGTCGGCGCGGGTCACCCGGTGCGTCTGCTCGGGCAGCTCGGCGCCGACGGCGACGTCGGCCGCCTGCAGCCGGGCGCTCACGCCGTCCCCCGGGCCACGAGCATCGACGTCGCGGTGCAGACGGCCTCGCCGTCCTCGGTGGCGACGTCGACCCGCGTGGTGAGCAGGTCGTTGCCGGCCACGCTGCGCACCGCCTCGATCGTCGTGGTGCTCACCAGCCGGTCACCGGCCCGGATCGGGCGGTGGTGCGTGAAGCGCTGCTCGCCGTGCACGACGCGGCTGTAGTCCAGTGCCACGTCGGGGTCGGCCAGCACGACGTCGGCCGCGCCGAGGGTGACCACGATGGCGAAGGTGGGCGGCGCGACGACGTCCGGGTGGCCCAGCGCACGGGCCGCCTCGGGGTCGGTGTGCACCGGGTCGCCCGCGCCGACGGCGGCGGCGAACTCGGCGATCTTCGCGCGGCCGACCTCGTAGACGGCGGAGGGCGGGTAGCTGCGCCCGACCAGTCCTGCGTCCAGCGCCACTCCCGCCCTCCCTCGTCCCTCGGCGACCGGCGTCAGCGGGTCTCGCGGTGGACCGTGTGCCGCTTGTCCGTGGGGCAGTACTTCTTCAGCTCGAGCCGGTCGGGGTCGTTCCGACGGTTCTTGCGGGTGATGTAGTTGCGGTTCTTGCACTCCTGGCAGGCCAGGGTGATCTTCGGACGGACGTCGGTGGCTGCCACGGAGGCACTCCTCGCCTTGTCGGGACCGGCCCGCTGCGGGCCGGGCATCCGTGGCGGCGGGCGCCGACACGGCGACGGACCCCGGGCGACCGGGGTCCGTCTGGAGTAGCGGTGACCGGACTTGAACCGGTGACACAGCGATTATGAGCCGCTTGCTCTACCAGGCTGAGCTACACCGCCGGGTGACCGCGCGGCCCGGTCTCACGACAGGACCGGCTGGTCGGAGCCCCTTTACGGAATCGAACCGTAGACCTTCTCCTTACCATGGAGACGCTCTGCCGACTGAGCTAAAGGGGCGTGCTCGAAGAGCCGTCGAGGACTATACCCGACGCCCTTGGGCCGCCCTGCAGGGGCCCGCCGCGTGCGTGCGAGCGGTGGGGGCAGTCGAAGGACCCCGTCCCTCTCACCCCTCGCTCGCTCGGGGCGAGCCTCCGGACGGGGCCGTGCTCAGGTGCGGACGAACAGCCTGCGGTGCTGGGCGCCCGGAGCGGCGGACCGGACGCCGGTGCGGGCGAGCAGCCAGCTCTCCAGGCGCTCGTCGGGCAGCGGCCGGCTGACCAGGAAGCCCTGGAGTTTGTCGCAGCCCATCTCGGTGAGCAGCTTGCGCGTCAGCTCGTCCTCGACGCCCTCGGCCACGACCCGCAGGCCCAGGTTGTGCGCCAGCTCGATGATCGAGCGGGCGATGAACGACTCCCCCTGGCTGGTCGACATCCCGAGCACGAAGGACTTGTCGATCTTCACCTCGTCGATCGGCAGCTGCCTGAGCTGGGACAGCGACGAGTAGCCGGTGCCGAAGTCGTCCATGGACAGCCGCAGGCCCAGGGCGTGCAGCTCGGCCAGGACGTTGCTCGACCGCACCGAGTCGTCGACGACGCTGCCCTCGGTCAGCTCGAGGATGAGCAGCTCGCCGGGGACGCCGTGGCGGCGCAGCGCGCGCTGCATTCGATCGACGAGGTCGGGCTCGGTGAGGCACCGGGCGGAGAGGTTGACCGCGACCGACAGGGCGATGTCCTGGTCCAGCCAGCGGCGGCAGCGCGCCAGCGCCAGGTCGAGGACGCGGTCGGTCAGCAGGCCGATCCGGCCGATCTGCTCGGCGAGGTGGATGAAGTCGTCCGGCGGGATCGCGCCGAAGCGCGGGTGCGCCCAGCGGACCAGCGTCTCCACCGACACGATGTCGGAGGTCCGGGCGTCGATGATCGGCTGGAAGACCACGCTGATCTGCCCGTCGGCCATGGCCAGCTCGAGCTCGGTGCCCAGCTGCAGGCGGCGCAGGCTCTGCTGGTCGAGCACCTGGTGGTAGCTGGCCACGCGGCCGCCGCCGCTGTCGGAGGCGGCCAGCAGCGCGACGTCGGCCCGCTGCATGAGCGTGCCCGAGTCGGTGCCGTGCACGGGCGCCGCGGCGACGCCGATGGTCAGCGTGACCTCCAGGTCCAACCCCGCCACGCGGGCGCGGGTGGAGGTGGCCTCGCGCAGCCGGCGGGCGGCCCGCTCGGCCGCCGCCAGGGACAGCCCGGGCAGCAGGACGGCGAACTGCTCGCCCTCCATGCGGGCGACCAGGGCGTCGGGCGGCGCGTGCTCGCGCAGCAGGCCCGCGGTGACCAGCAGGAGCTCGTCGGCGGCGGCGTGGCCGAGGGTGTCGACGATCTCGGTGTGGTTGTCCAGCGCGGCCAGCACCAGGCCGGCCCGGGCGCCGACCGGGTCGGCGGTGAGCAGCTGGTCGATCTCGGCGGCCAGGCGCTGCCGGTTGGGCAGGCCGGTGAGCCGGTCGTGGTCGGCGTCGTAGCGGATCTGGGTCAGCAGCTGCTGCTGGCGGATGGCCGCGTTGACGTGCGTGAGCATGGAGTCCAGCGCGGAGCGGTCACCCTCGGAGAACGAGACGACGTCGCTGCGCCGGTCGCACACCTCGAGGTACCCGGGCTCACCCGCGGCCGTGGCGACCGGCGCACCGAGGACCTCCTCGGCGCCACGGCGGGCGAGGGCGGCCGCCTCGGCGGCGTCCGCGCGCCCGGCGGTGATCAGCAACGGACCGCCGGCACCGGGCTGCAGCGCGCGGCGGCGCAGGACGTCGTCGGGGTCACCGGGCCCCTCGTAGTACGCCGTCCCCCCGTCCCCGACGACGACCAGGCGCGGCGCCTCGTCGAGGTAGGGCGGCAGCCAGAGCGCGACCTTGTCGGCGTTGAGCAGCTCCTTGACCGCGAGCGCGATCTCGTGGGGCCCGTCCCGGTCGGGCTGGACGGCCTCGATCCGCCGGGCGAAGTCGTAGATGCGCTCGAGGCTCTGTCCCTGCCGCGACACACGGGCGAAGCGGCGGAACAGGAGGATCACGGCTGCGGCGGCCGGTGCGATCAGCACCGCCGCCCAACCGGTCTGCGCGTTCAGCAGGATCGCGACCAGACCCACCGAGACGGCGAAGGGGGCGACGACGCCGATCGGGAGCAGCAACTCCTTCCACAGCCCGCGACCGGGGTTCCCACCGCTCAACCTGATCGCGGCGACGACGAGAGGAGCACCGATCAGATCGGCGACCAGGACCGCGACGAGCAGGATCAGCCAACTGACCGGATCGCTCAACGCCCCGAACGACAGCAGGTCGAGCACCGCAGAGGCAGTCGCCACCTCGATGACGGCGACCGACAGGTTGTAGACGGCCTTCGCCCAGGCGTAGTGCTGCCAGGCCATGCTCATGCCGAGCCCGATGACGCGGGCCGCCGCGGCCCAGATCCCGCCCACCTCGATGAGAGCGATCGTCAGAGCCAGCTCGCTCACCGACCACGCCCACGTCTGCCGCCGGAACTCGACGTGGAGGGAGACCATGTCGGTGACGAAGAAGGCGGCCGTCACGACGAGGAAGGGCACCAACCGGAACTCGGTGGGCACTCCTGGGAAGACCAGGACGGCCGCGGCGGTCGCCAGTACGACGCCGGCAGCGGCGATCAGCCCGAGCGGTACCGGCGCACCCGCCCGACGGGTCGAGGTGCGCGCGCGACTGGTCAAGGCCACTCGATCTGTGAGGAGGGGAGATGCGGCGCCGAGGCTAACAGCGCCCGCCCACCCACAGAACGGATCCGACCCGATCGAGGCAGCCGGTCCGCGACCGGCCGCCCCGGGGTCAGAGGTCAGACGCGACGGGGGAACCGCCCCCGCGGCCGCGTCAGGCCCACTTGGCTCCTCGAGCCCACTTGGCTCCCCGGGCCCACTTGGCT
Source organism: Geodermatophilus maliterrae (assembly GCF_041018925.1). Classification (NCBI taxonomy): domain Bacteria; kingdom Bacillati; phylum Actinomycetota; class Actinomycetes; order Geodermatophilales; family Geodermatophilaceae; genus Geodermatophilus; species Geodermatophilus maliterrae. Next base: position 8,740 of record NZ_JBFNXQ010000004.1, on the reverse strand, counting down.
CCCCTGGTCCACATTGCGCTGCGCTCACTCATGACGCCTCCTCAGGCACGAAGTACTGCTCGACAGTGCGGCAGTCACCCAGGGCGCGGGGGCAGAGCGTCGTTCGGATACGGACCGCGCCCGGGAATTTGCTGCCCTTCCCCCGGGAGTGGCAAGCACGGACGATCACGAGGGAGTGACGCCCCGTGAAGTCGTCACTCACCGTGTCATTTGATCACCTGAAGGTCACCGAGTCGGGTGACCCGTGGGGCACGCGGGATGGACGACCTGGGGACGGCGGGTCCGGCCCGCGCCCACCGGCCCTACGCTCCGCGCCGTGTCAGCAGGACGGGGTGCGGCCGACGACGGCCGGGAGCGGGGCTCTGCCCTGCCGTTCGTGCTCGTCTGCTGGCTGGTCGCGGCCTTCATGGCGCTGGGCGCCATCGCGGCGTCCGACGCCTTCCTCGAGCACCAGGACGTGCAGGCGGTCTGCGACGGCGCCGCCCTCGCCGGGGCCAACAGCACCGACGAGGGACGCGTCTACGCGACCGGGGTCGGCGACGCGCTGCCGCTGACCGGCGAGACCGCGCGGACCGCGATCGCCGACCACCTGGCCGACGGCGGCACGGCGCTGGGCGCCTGGTCGGCAGAGACCGACGGCGCGGAGGTCACCGTGCGCTGCTCGCGCTCGGTCGAGATCGCGTTCGGCTGGCTGTTCCTCGCCGGCCGGCCGCTGGAGGTCACCGCCGTCGCCAGCGCGCGGGCACCGACGCTGTCCTGACGGCCTCCGGACGCGACAGCGGCCCCCGACCTGCCGGTCGGGGGCCGCTGCACGGGGGTGGCGGGTGAAGGATTCGAACCTTCGTAGGCTAAGCCGACGGATTTACAGTCCGCTCCCATTGGCCACTCGGGCAACCCGCCGTGGTCCCACGGGGGAGAGCGTACAAGACGGGCCGACGACGGCCCGACGGGTCCCACCGCGGGGTTCCCCGCGCGAGGAGAGGAGCAGAGATGGCCGACGCGTCCTTCGACGTCGTGAGCAAGGTCGACCGCCAGGAGGTCGACAACGCGCTCAACCAGGCGGGCAAGGAGCTGTCCCAGCGCTTCGACTTCCGCGGCACGAACGCCGCCATCGCGTGGGCCGGCGAGGAGGGCGTCACGCTCACCGCCGACACCGAGGAGCGGGTGGTCGCCGCGCTCGACGTCTTCAAGGAGAAGCTCGTCAAGCGGGGGATCTCGCTGAAGTCGCTGGACGCGGACGAGCCGCAGTCCTCGGGCCGCACCTACAAGATCTCCGCGCGCATCAAGCAGGGCATCGAGTCCGACACCGCCAAGAAGATCGCGAAGATCATCCGCGACGAGGGCCCCAAGGGCGTGCAGGCGCAGATCCAGGGCGACCAGCTGCGGGTCAGCGGCAAGAAGCGCGACGACCTGCAGACGGTCCAGCAGCTGCTGCGCGGCAAGGACCTCGACGTCGCCCTGCAGTTCGACAACTATCGCTGAACTGGCTTGTCCACGCAGGTCAGCGCGTCGTCACAGCGTCTCGGTCCGCAGGGAGTCCGCACGTGCGCCCAGCGCCGCGGCCATCAAGTCGCCGGCTGCGGCGCGCGTGCGGTCCTCGGCCGTGGGCCACAGGTGGGAGTAGACGCCGAGCGTGATCGTCGCCGAGGAGTGCCCGAGCGCCCGCTGCACGGTCACCACATCGCAGCCCGACGCGATGAGTCCGCTGGCGTAGAAGTGCCTCAGGTCGTGCAGCGTGTACCCGTCGAGTCCGGCGGCTTTGCGGACCTGCCGCCACTGGTGGCCCGCGGAGTTCCGGTTCAGCGGTAGCCCGCCGTTGGAGAACAGCCAGTGACTCTGTGGGAGAACTGGGCGCCGCACGTGCTCGGCGAGGACGGCGATCAGCTCGGCGGGGGCGTGGACGACCCGCTCGGACCCGAACTCAGGCGCCACGAGCTCGGTCGTCGAGCTGGTCTCACCCTGCAGCTGGTGGCGGACGGAGATCGTTCGACGCAGGAAGTCGACGTCCTCCAGGCGCAGTCCGGCCGCCTCCCCCAGCCGCAGCCCGGCGACGGCGCACACGGCGATGAACGGCCGGAACCAGGTCGGGGCGACATCGAGCGCTCGCCCGACCTCCTCGACGGCGGGGATCGTCATGGCCGCTGCGGCCTTGCGTGCCCTCGGGAGCGGCACGCCGGCAGACGGATCGGCCTTGATGATTCGGTCGACGACAGCGGCCCGCATGGCCATGTGGACGTAGTTGTACCGAGTACGGATTGTGCTGGGAGCGAGCCCGGATCGCCGGCCGCCGGCGGGCTGGGACATGGCCTTGACCCACTGCTGGACGTGCGAGGGACGGATCTGACGCATGGGCACGTCAGCGAACGTCACTGAGTCGGCCGCCTGCCGAGCCGCGAGCATCGTGCCGCGCTCCCACACCTGCCGGCCCGACCACTCCGTGAACCAGGCCCTGAAGGTGATCCTCCCCGCGGCGGGATCGACGTAGTCGCCGGTGACCATCGCCGCAGTGACCTCATCGAGCCACCGCTGCGCATCGACCTTGCGCTTGAAGTGGCGGGCGTGTTCCTTGCCGTGCTCGTCCCGGTACCGCGGTCGGTACGTGCCGTCCGGCCGCCTCGCGAGCGACGCCACCGCTCATCGCCTCCCTCTTCCTGAACCGCTGACCGAGTCGACGGACGGGCCGCTCCGGACCCGCAGGCCGCCACCGCAGCGGGGCCCCGACGTGGCCGCGCGGTGGAACGGTGAACCGGCGACCGCGGCCGAGGCGAGCGCCCTGCGGGTCCGGTTGTGCGGCGCGCTGCTCGATGGTGGTCGTCCCGCCGGCGCCGATGCCGACGACGTCGAGCGGCTGATGTTGATCTTCGAGGAGCTCACGTCGAACGGGCTGCGGCACGGCGGCACGGCCCGGTGTGGGTGCCCGAGCAGGCCGCCGGTGCGGGTGAGCGTCGCGACCTGGGGGATCGGCTGGTTGTTCGAGGTCACCGACGCGGCGGTCGACCGCCCACCGACGCCGGCTGTCGGCCGCGATGCGGCCGACGGTGGTCTGGGCCTGTACCCCGTCGCCAAGCTCGGCGCGGAGTACGGCTGGGTCCTCGAGCGGGACCGTAAGCATGTCCGGGCGTCGATCGATGTCCGGTCTTCCGCGCCACCAGCGGATGCGCCAGCGGCACTGCCGCGGCCTCGAGGCGACACCGGATGCCGCGGTTCGCGGTGGCAGCCGGCCCCGGTGATTGGTGGGCGGGGCTCATCCGGCACAGCAGCGCCGGGGCCCTGCCGCGACGTTCAGGGACACGCAGTGGGCACCGAACTTCTGCTCCGCCCCTTGGAGTTGCCGAGTCCGGCGGCGGTGGTCGTGCCCTTCCGTGCGCCGGGCGGCTGGAAGTCGTTGGAGGTCCCCGCCCGCGCCCAGCCGGTACGTCAAGGCTCCAGTTGCTGCTCGTCGCCGGTACGCCACTCGACGACGACGATGCTCGCGTCGTCCTGCAGATGGTCGGCCTGGTGGTCGAGCACGTGCCGGATCAGCCGGCGCAGGGTTTCCGGGGCTGAGTCGCCGGCGGCGTCGGCGCGGATGATGAAGTCGGCCAGCCGGCGTTCGCCGAAGAACTCCCCGGCCGGGGAGCGGGCCTCGACGATGCCGTCGGTGTAGAGCAACACGCGGTCCCCGGCGTGCAGCTGGGCCGAACAGACCTGCACCGGGCCCTCCTGCAGCCCCAGGGGCGGGTGAGGTCGGCAGCCTGGCGTGGGGATGAGCGCGCCGCCGCGGACGATCAGCGGCGCGGGGTGCCCGGCGTTGACCCAGCGCAGCAGACCGGTGTCCACGTCGAGGCGGGCGAGGACGGCGGTGGCGAAGGCGCTGTCCGGAAACTGTCCGGCGACCGCGGTGTTGACCGCCGCGGTGATGGCCGGCAGGTCGCCGACCTCGCGACGGGCATGCCGGTAGGCGCCGATCGCCACGCTGGCCAACACCGCGGCGGGCAGCCCGTGACCGACCGCGTCGAGGACCATCAGGTCGGCGGTGGAGCCGTTGACGGCGTAGTCGAAGGTGTCCCCGCCGATCTCATACGCCGGCTCGAGCAGGCCGGCGATCACGACGTGGTCGGAGGCGAAGGTCAGCGGCGGCAGCAGCTGCCACTGGATCTCCGCGGACAGGCTCAGCGGGCGGCGGCGGCGGGTACGAGCGAAGACGTCGCTGTACAGGTCGTTGGCCACGACGAGCTCGGCCAGCAGGGAGACGAACGCCCGTGCGGCATCGTCCAGGCCGGCGGCGTCCTCGGTGGCGACGATCTCGACGACCCCCAGCCGCTCCACGCCGTCCAGCAGTGGTAGCCACATCCGCCGCAGACCGTCAGCGGCGGCGGTGTCGATGACCTCGACTCGGCGGAAGGCCCTGCCCGCCGCCGACCCGTCCACGTTCAGCAGGTCTCGCGCCGGGGCGCCGTGGCCGGGCAGCGGGTGCAACGTCGACTGCCCGTAGTCGACGAGGTAGATGACCAGCTCCTGTGCGCCGAATCGGCGGGCGTGCTCGGCGGCGACCGAGGCCAGCTGATCGGGCGCCATGAGATGCGAGGCGCGCAGCAGCGAGCCCAGCGCGTCACCGGCTGAGCGCGGCGTCGAGGCGGCGCCGAAGGCGGGCAAGGAGGCCAGCCACGACCTGTCGGGCGGTCGCTGTTGGTCCCCTCCGCCCAGGGCACGAGCCTGCCGGCGAGGACCGGCTGCGACGGGCCGAACCGGGACACTCCCGTCGGCACGGTCGTCACCGCTGCCGGCGGCGGTGACGACCGAGGCCTGGTGGCGTGCTGGCGACTGGTCGTCGAGGAGCCGTGCCATGAGTCCGCGGAGACGGTCGTCATCCCAGCCGTCCACCGCCGCTGGTGTGGACAGCGGGATGAGGTGGCTCTGGTAGAGGTCCCTGAGTGCCTCGTTGAGGGCCTGGGCGAGGACGTCCTGCTCGATGGTGTCCAGGGGCACCAGGCCCTGCAGGTAGCCGTCGAGGTCGAAGGCGTCACCGGTGCCGCCGAGCGCGAGGTAGCGCAGCCACAGGTCCTGGACGGTCAGCTGGGCGCGCAGCCGCGCGGCGTCCATCCGTCGGTAGCGCTCATCGGTGGTCATGGTGGCGGGCTGCTCAGGGGGCGGCGGAGCCGCTGTTGCGCGTGGTCACCGCGGCGAGCAGGGCGCGGGCCACGTCCTCGACGGAGCGGTCGGTCCGGCGGGCGGTGGCGGCGAGGGTGGCGAAGGCGTCCTGCCGGCTGGCCGCGCCCCGGGCCAGGAGCACGCCGGTGGCCTGGGCGATGGCGTCCCGGCTGGCGAGCGCGTCGGTGAGCTGCCGGCTGAGCCGGCGGGCCTCGGCCAGGCTTTGAGTGTTGGCCAGCAGGATCGCGGCCTGCGCAGCGAGCAGGCGCATGACGTGCTCGTCGTGGGGGCCGTAGTTCATCGGGCGCTCGCAGTACACCTTCATGGCACCGATGGACTCGTCGCCCACCAGGAGGGGTGCGCTGAGCACCGAGCGCACGCCCAGCCGGCTGGCCGCCTCGTTCCACCGGGGCCAGCGGGCGTCGGTGGTGGTGTCGTCGATGCGCACCGGCTCCCGGGTGCGCCAGGCGGTCAGGCACGGGCCTTCGTCGAACTCGTACTGCAGGGTGTCGGCCTGCTCGGCGGCGGAGTTGGAGGCGGCGCGGGAGCGTTTGCCGTGCTCGTCGACGACGGTGACCGCGGCGCCTAGCGTGCCGGCCGTGGCGGTCACGGCCAGCGAGGTGACCAACTCGAGCGCGGTCTCCACCGTTTCCCGGGACAGCAGGAGTCCGCTCATCTGGCTCAGTGCCCAGGCCAGGCCCACCGGCGGCGCGGAACTCCGCTCATCGGATCGGGCCGGCGTCGGGTCCTCGGCGGGCGTGGTGGGGTCGGTCATCGGTGTTCCCGTCCGGCGGTGCCTGAGCTTGTCGTGGACGTCTTGTGATGGGCGGTGGTGGCGATGCTCGCCAGGGGCCGGTGCTCAGGCGCACCCGACTCAGGGGGTCAGCTCGCCGGTGAGCACCAGCTGCTCGGCCAGGTCACGCACCTTGCGGTTGGTGTTCATCGAGACGGCGGTCAGCAGCCGAAAGGCCTGGTCGGGGGTCACCTTGAACCGCTCGATGAGGATGCCCTTGGCCTGCTCGATCGCCGCCCGGGACTCCATCGCCGCCCGCAGGTTCGCCGCCTGATCGCGGGCGTCCTGCAGGGCTTCCAGGTTCGCGAGCGCCACCGCAGCGTAGGCGGCGAGCTGCGCCACGGCGTAGCGGTGCTCGTCGGTGAAGGCACCGGCCACCGGCGCGTACACGTTCAACCCCGCCGCCAGCTGCGCGGCGGGCACCGGCACCGCCAGCGAACTCAACGCACCGAACTCGAGGAAGATTGGTATGTACTCCGGCCACCGGCTCTCGGTGCGCCCGTCGGTGACCTCGATCAACTGCCCGCCGAGGGCTGCCTCAACACAAGGCCCGTAGCCCTGCCCGTACTGCGTCTCATCGAGGTGTCGAGCCATGTCCCCGGTGAAGGCCGCAGTGGTGGCCCGCTCGTCGCGCACCACCGTGATCGAGACCTCCGCGCGCGCCGGCACCACCTGCCGCGCCAGATCAACGACACGCTGCAGCACCGACTGCGTGTTCTCCACGGCGAGCAGCAGACGAGCGAGCTCGTCCAGCGCATCACGAGTGCCCGACGCACTTAGGCCGTCCGCGGAACCGGTCACGAGCCTCGTCCCCCTCCCGGCCGGACGTCGGTCCACCACCGTCATGACCTGGCGGGGCCATCACCCGTGGCTGAGGTGAACAGGGCCGATCCCCTGCACTACGAGGCCCACTGGCCGGTCGCCGGGCGTGCCCAGTGGATGGTCTGCACGGTACCCGACATTGCCGGGAGTCGGGACGGGAGCCGCGTCCCTCCGGCGGGGCTTGTCCCGCCTGTCACCATGGGGTTGCTCCGCAGCCAGGAGCAGCCTCCGCCCGAGCGCACGCACCGTGGACGAGGGATCACCATCCCCGCCGCAGGTCGCGGCACCGGTAGCGCAGCATGGAGGAATCCCCTCGTGGCGATCGACCCGAGTACCGCACGCGGCAACACCGTGCTGGCCGGCCTCGACGAGCCGGCCCTCGCCCCGCTGCTGCCCGACCTGCACGAGACGCTGCTGTCCCTGGGACAGGTGCTGCACGAGCCGGGCAAGCCGATCCAGGTCGTGTACTTCCCCCTCGTCGGGGTCGTCTCCGTCCTCGCCGACCTCGGCGCCGATCAGGTCGTGGAGATCGCCACCATCGGCCGGGAGGGCATGGTCGGCATCTCGGTGTACCTCGGTGCCGTCGCCCCCACTGAACGTGCCCTGGTCCAGGTGCCCGGCCGGGCGCTGGCCATGAGCGTCGAGGACCTCCGGGAGCACCTCGCCGACGCCGACGGCCCGTTGACCGCCCAGCTCGCCCGCTCGGCGCAGGCGATGTTCACCCAGGTGGCCCGCAACGCCGCCTGCAACCGCGTGCACACCGTGCGCCAGCGCGCCGCGCGGTGGCTGCTGATGACCGCCGACCGCATGGACAGCCCCAGCTTCGACCTCACCCAACACTTCCTCGCCCAGATGCTCGCCGTGCGCCGCACCTCGGTCAGCGAGGTCGCGCAGTCCCTGGCCGAGGATGACTGCATCGTCTACATCCGCGGCACCATCACCATCACCGACCGCCCGCGCCTGCAGTCCCACGCCTGCAACTGCTACGAGGCAATCCGTCAGGCCACCGACGCCGCCATGGGGGCAGCGCGGTAGACGCAAGCCTCTCGACAACGTCTTCTCACGAGCCAGCGCGCTTCCTCCTCCCGGAGCGGCGTCGAAGTCGTCGACCTGCAGTGTCGGGAGACGCGCCGACGGACGGGCCGGTCACGGGCATGAGCTCCTCCACACTCCAGGCCGCTTCCCACAACCGGCCCTCCTCCGGCTGTAGCGGGCCGGGGGAAGGGTGGGCCGCAGGCCGATCCCGGAGGGACGCGAAGCGCCCTTCCGGCGACCCGCTGCAGCCAGCATCCTCAGCCGGCTGCGGAGCGGTCTCGTCGCCGCCCAAGACGGCTCGGATGGAGCCGCGAATCACGCCGTCTCAGTCCGCACCCAGTCCGCAGAGTCCGCAGAAAGTCCGCAAATCGGCCAAGCTCGACCGTCGTCGACCACCAGCACCCAACCGCGAACTCGCAGCTCAGAAGCGAGTCTCAGTGATCACCATAGACAGCCCAAGGCCGCGGATCGGTTCGACAACTACCGCTGACCAGGCACGTGCCGGTGGGGACCACCCGCGCGGGAGGTGAGGTGCCGCGCTGTCCCCGCCTCCGACGCCTGTACCGGCACCCGCACCTGTCCACCGCGCGGGTCCTCCATCCCGCCGCGCGACCACGAACGCCACCCGACATGCCACCTCCGGAGATGCCGGGGGCCCCGCAGAGCAGGGCCCGACCCACCGCCATCTGTGGCGCGCGTGCCGCCTACGAGTGGAGGCCGGGAGGTTGTGGAGCTGGGAGTCGAAGTGCGGTTCGTGGGCCAGCTCGCACGGCCCGCGAGCCGTTCCCCTCGACACCCGGTCCACGCGGCCGGTGTCCCCGAGGGAGGTCCGCCTCCACAGCCACCACCACGCCCGCGACATCAAGGCCTCCCGAGGGCCTGATCACGGGCGCTGTGGCTCGCAGCGGTACCGAGGATCCAACTGCTTGACGTCCTGTCTCGGACCGCCACGTCGAGCTG
>NZ_JBFNXQ010000039.1:0-43178 GCF_041018925.1 Geodermatophilus maliterrae | reverse complement strand
GCACGGTGAGCCGGCGCAGCTCGCCGGGCAGGGCGCGGGCCAGGGCCACGACCTCGTCGCGCAGGTCGGTCTCCGGCGCCGGGGCCGAGGCGCCGGTGCGGGGGGTGAGCTCGCTGGCGGACACCATCAGCTCCCCACCGGCTGCAGGGCCCGGCCGTCGTCCCCGCCGATGCGCGACAGCCGCCGGAAGCGGGTGTCGAGCAGCGTGGCCACGTCCAGACGGCAGACGTCCTCGAGCTCGCGGACCAGGGCTCTCCGCAGCAGGCGCGCCGCGGCGGCGGGGTCGGTGTGCGCGCCGCCCGGGGGCTCGGGCACCACGGAGGTGGCGATCCCCGAGGCGTGCAGGTGGGCCGCGCCGAGCCGCATCGCGCGGGCGGCGGTCGGTGCGGCCACCGCCGTCCGCCACAGGATGGCGGCGCACCCCTCGGGGCTGATGACCGACAGGTAGGCGTTCTCCAGCACGAGCAGCCGGTCCGAGGTGCACAGCGCGAGCGCACCGCCGCTGCCGCCCTCACCGGTGACCGCGGCCACGACCGGGACCCGCAGCCGGCTGCTGCGCATGATCGTCTCGGCGATGGCGTGCGACTGACCGCGCTCCTCGGCCTCCGGCCCCGGGTGGGCGCCGGGTGTGTCGACGAGGGTCACGACCGGCAGGCCGAAGGACTCGGCGTGGTCGAACAGCCGCATGGCCTTGCGGTAGCCCTCGGGGTGCGGCATCCCGAAGTCGCGGGCCACCCGCTCGCGGACGGTGTGCCCCTTCTCGTGGCCGATGACGACGACCGTGCGGCCGCCGATCGAGGCCACCCCGCCCACGACCGCGCGGTCGTCGGCGAAGGCGCGGTCGCCGTGCAGCTCGACGAAGTCGTCGAACGCCGTGTGCAGGTAGTCCAGCGTCGTGGGCCGCTCGGTGACCCGCGCCCGCTGCACGACGTCCCAGGGGTCGGCCCCCTCGCCCGCGCCGTCGGCGGTCCGGTCGTCGTCGGTCCCGCCGTCCACACCGGGTGCCGCGGCGTCGGCCAGGTCGTCGTCCGACGGCTCCCCGGCACCGGCCGCGTGCAGGGTGAGCAGGCGGATCAGCAGCGGCCGGATCTCCGCGCGGCTCTCCACGCGGTCGACCAGGCCGTGGGCCAGGAGGAACTCGGCGGTCTGGAAGTCGGGGGGCAGCTCGGCGCGGATCGTCTCCTGCACCACGCGCGGGCCGGCGAAGCCGACGTGCGCGCCCCGCTCGCCGACCAGGACCGACGCCAGGGTGGCGAAGGAGGCCGACACGCCGCCGTAGGTGGGGTCGGTGAGCACGCACACCGAGAGCAGCCCCGCCTCGCGCAGCCGGCCGAACGCCTGGCTGACGCGGGCCATCTGGAAGAGGGAGAACACGCCCTCCTGCATGCGGGCGCCGCCGCTGGCGCAGACGCACACCAGGGGCAGGCCCCGCTCGAGGGCGAGCTCGGCCGCGCCGCTGACCCGGCGGCCGACCTCGACGCCCATGCTGCCGCCGAGGAAGGCGAAGTCCATGACGGCGACGACCGCCTCGGCGCCCCCGATGCGGGCGGTGCCGACGACCACGGCCTCCGACTCGCCGGAGCGGCGCGCGGCCTCCTCCAGCCGCTCGGGGTAGTCGCGCAGGTCGCTGAAGGACAGCGGGTCGGACGCGCCGGGCGGGAACGCGGCCTCGTCGAAGCTGCCCGCGTCCACGAGCAGGGCGATGCGGGCCCGCGCGCTCAGCCGCAGGTGGTGGTCGCACTCGGGACAGACGTTCAGGTCCCGGTCGAGCCGCCGCCGGTAGAGCAGCCACCCGCAGGCGGGGCAGGAGATCCAGCCCGCCTGTCCGGTCGGACCGGGAACGGCCGGAGCCGGGGTCGCTGACGAACGTGTCATGGCGTGCCTCCTGTCCACCCGTGCGTGATCACTCGGGGGACGCCGTCCAGTGGTAGAAGCGCTGTGCCATCGCGTCCTGCGGTGAGCGCCAGTTCGGGTCGTAGGCCTCGATGTAGGGCCGCAGTTCCTCGCTCACGGAGCGGAAGGACGGCAGCGACTGGGCGATCCGCATCGCCTCCGGCGCGGGCCGGTCGAAGTCGATGAGGTGCACGTAGAGCTCGTGGAAGCGGTAGAGCGAGCGGGCTCGCACCCCGATCTCGTGCGGCATCGACGTGGCGTCGGAGCGGCCGAAGATGTCGGCCACCGTGTCGGCGTCGGCCGGCGCCATCTTCGCGATGATCATCGTCTGGTGCACGGGGTCTCCAGCGTCGTCACGGCCCCGTGAGGGGCGGAGGGGGTGTCGACGACGCTAGGTCGCGAAACCGGCCCCGGACACCGGCCATCCGTCGCCTTCACGGGCGGGTCCGGAGGGGGACGGTGGCGTGCGACCGCCCCGTCGCGGGGACCGCGACGCCCTCCGCGGGGACCGTCCCGCACCTCCGCGGGGAGCGGGTCCCCGTCCCCAGGGATGCCGACCCCCCGACTCAGGGAGTGGCCCCGGGGCCCTACCCGGGTATGAACTCGCCGGTGGGATCGCCGGCGCCCCGCCGCAAGTGGTGGCCAGCAGAGGGTCTGACCGCCTAACTTCGCCCCTCTGACCTGGCGACTCGCGCCTCGGGTGTGGGAGCGGAGCGGATGCACATGGGCGGACCGGATCAGGACGTCGTCGGTTCGGCCGTGGCCGGATCCGGCTCGTCGGTCCGGGTGCTCGTCTGCGACGACCACGAGGTCCTGCGGCACGGGCTGCGCACGGTCCTGCGCCGGGCTCCCGACCTGACCGTCGTCGCCGAGGCCGCCGACGTGGACGAGGCACTGTCGCTGGCCGCCACCGTCCGCCCCGACGTCGCCCTGCTGGGCCTCGAGACGCGCGGCCCCGGGGTCCAGGACCTCGTGCGGACGATGAGCGCGAAGGGGATCCGGGTCGTCCTGCTGGGCGAGGCCTGTGTCGGCAGCGACGCCGTCGAGGCGCTCAAGGCCGGGGCGCGGGGCTACGTGCACGTGGCCATCAGCCCGCAGCTGCTCATCGAGTACGTCCGCGCGGTGGCCCGCGGGGAGACCGTCCTCGACCCCAGCGTCACCGGCGAGCTCCTGAGCCAGCTGGACGGCGACCGGTCGGGGGACGGCGACGGTCCCGTGCACAACGCGCTGACCGCCCGGCAGCAGACCGTGGCCGGGCTCGTGGCGGAGGGTCTCTCCAACGCCGAGATCGCCGCCCGCCTGCAGGTGAGCCGGGCCACGGTCAAGGGACACATCACGGTCGCGCTGCGCCGGCTGAACCTCCGGGACCGGACCCAGCTCGCCATCCACGTGCACCGCGCCGCCCGGCCAGGGGAGGGGCCGGGGGGCCTGCCGGTCGAGGGCTGAGCTGGTCGTGCCCCTCGTCGCGCGCGAAAAGTGCTTCCGCTCCGGGCCAGCTGGGAGAACGCTGGAGGGGTCTGGCGGGGGGAGCCGGGGGGAGCGTCCCAAGATGACTGGGCGCAACCAGCTCGTGCACCACTACAGTCGGTCGAGTCCGGAGTAGACGGGCGAGTGTCGGAACGGCCGGGTCGCCGCGCGTGCGTGGTGGAGCCGGACTCAGGGGGACGACATGGGGAACGAGGTCTTCGCCACGGGGGCCGGGCTGAGAGCGCTGCACCAGCGCGGCCCGGGGGAGACGGGAGGCCGTTCCCACCCGACCGGAGCGGCGCGGCCGCCGGCACCACGAGGATCGGTCCGTCCGGCCCCGATCGGGCCGCACACCACCCGGCCGCCGACCACGCTGGTGTGCGTCCTGCTCTGCGAGGACCAGGAGGTCTTCCGGATCGGCATGCGGGAGGTGCTCGAGGCCGAGCCGGACATCGCGGTCGTCGCGGAGACCAGCCACCTCAACGACGCGCTCGAGGTCGTCGGCGGCATGCGGGGCCAGGTGGTCGTCGTCGTCCGGCAGGGGCTGGTCGCCGGTACCGCCCTGCCGCTGCTGCGGACCCTGTGCCAGCGGAACGCGGCGGTCCTCGTGCTCGCGGAGCCGGGGACGGTGCCCGAGCCGGAGCTCGTCCAGATCCTGCAGGCCGGCGTGCGCGGCTACCTGCCCCGTCGCTCCGACGCCCAGCGGCTGGTCGACGGCGTGCGGGCGCTGGCGCGGCACGAGGCCGCGCTCGACCCCACGGCGACGAGCCGGCTCGTGCAGTACCTGACCGCGCCCCACGAGCGGCCGGCACCCGCGTCGCGCGCCCTGGACCGGCTCACCGACCGCCAGCGCGAGGTCGCCGAGCTGGTGGCGCAGGGGATGAGCAACGAGGAGATCGCCCGCCGGCTGTTCCTCAGCCTGGCGACGGTCAAGAGCCACCTCACCGCGTCGATGCGCCGGCTCGACGTCCGCACCCGCACGCAGCTGGCCATCCTCGTCAACCGGGACCACTCGCCGGCCGCCTGAGCCGCCGGCTCGCCTGCCGGCCGGTGGCGCCCGGTGGCGGCCGGTGGCGTCGTCCACCGCGAGGCGGCGCCCCTCGTGACCGGGGACGCCGCCTCCGCCGGGAGGAGGGTGCCGACCTCATCCGCAGGTCGTGTCACGCCTCCTCCCCGGGTCGGGAGTCGCCCCCTGGGGAGCGTGCACCTCCACACCCGGGGCGGTCGACGTCCCGGTCCCGCCCCTGCGCGTCTCGGGCACCGGTGTGCAGGTCACCGACGCCGACGACCCCGTGGTCCGGGGCAACCGGATCACCGCACCTCCACGGGGAACGTGCTGTTCGACGTGTTCCTCGGCCGGCCGGGCTCCGGCCCGCTCCTGGCGGTGGGCGAGGCATCGTGTTCCGCGGCGACACCTGCGGCACCAGCCTCCCGCCGGGCACCTGCGGTGGCTGACCCTCCTCTCCCCGAGGGCCCCTCCCGACACCGGGAGGGGCCCTCGGCCCGTGCGGGTCCCGGACCGATGAGGAACGCCGCCGGGCGCCGTCTGCACCTCGACAGCGCCCACCTGCCGGAGGAGAGCCCGATGCGCCCGCTCGTCGTCACCACGTTCACCACGCTCGACGGGGTCGCGCAGGCCCCGGGCGGGCCGCAGGAGGACCCCTCCGGGGGCTTCCGCTGGGGCGGATGGCTCGTCCCGCACGCCGACGAGGCGTTCGGGCAGCAGATGGACGCCTGGTTCGCCGGCGCGGAGGACTTCCTGCTCGGCCGCCGGACCTACGAGATCTTCGCGGCGCACTGGCCGCACGTGGACGCCACCGGGGACCCGGTCGCCCAGGCGCTGCAGACGAAGCCCAAGCACGTCGCCTCGCGCACCTTGTCCTCGCTGGACTGGTCGACCGCCCGGCTGCTCGGCGACGACGTGCCGGCCGCCGTCCGCGCGCTGAAGGCCGCCGACGGCGGCGAGCTGCAGGTGCACGGCTCGATCGGCCTGGTGCAGACCCTGCTGGCCGAGGACCTGGTCGACGAGATCCGCACCATCGTCTTCCCGGTCACGCTCGGGGAGGGCAGGCGGCTGTTCGCGGACGGGACGGCGCCGCGGACCTGGCAGCTGGTCTCCTCGGCGACGACCTCGACCGGTGCCCTCATGTGCGCCCACCGGCGCACGGGTGAGGTGACCACCGGCTCGTACGCCCTGGAGGACCAGGGCTGACCGTCGCCCCTCGCGCGCCGGTCCCTCGACCGCTGTGGGCGCCCAGGCACCCGCGGCGTTCCCGCGGGAACGCCTCCCGGGTGCCGATCCCTCAGTCGAGCCCGCCGCGGGCGACCAGCTGGCGGGCGATGACGTCGCGCTGGATCTCGTTGGTGCCCTCGCCGACGATCATGAGCGGGGCGTCGCGGAAGTAGCGCTCGACGTCGAACTCGGTCGAGTAGCCGTGCCCGCCGTGCACGCGGATGGCGTCCAGCGCGATGCGCATCGCGGCCTCGGAGGCGAACAGCTTGGCCATGCCGGCCTCCATGTCGCAGCGCCGGCCGGTCTCGTACCGCTCCGCGGCGTAGAGGACCAGCTGGCGGGCGGCAGTCAGGTCGGTGGCCATGCCGGCCAGCAGGTTGCCCACCGACTGGTGCCGCCAGATCGGCCTGCCGAAGCTCTCCCGCTCCTGGGCGTAGCGCAGCGCGTCGTCCAGTGCCGCCTGGCCGACGCCGACCGCGCGGGCGGCCACCTGGATCCGGCCGGTCTCCAGGCCCTTCATCATCTGCGCGAAGCCGTGCCCCTCCACCCCCCCGAGGACGGCGTCGGCCGGTGCCCGGTACCCGTCGAAGGTGAGCTCGCAGCTCTCGACGCCCTTGTAGCCGAGCTTGGGCAGGTCCTTCGACACGGTCAGCCCCGGCCCGTGCCCGACCAGCAGGATCGACACCCCCGCGTGCCGCGGCTGCGCGTCCGGGTCGGTCTTGCACAGCAGGGCGATGAGCTGCGAGCGGCGGGAGTTGGTGATCCAGGTCTTGGCGCCGTCGACGACGTAGCCCCCGCCGTCCCGCCGGGCGACGGTGGTCATGGCCTGCAGGTCCGAGCCCCCGCCGGGCTCGGTGAGCGCCATCGTCGCGCGCACCTCACCGGTGGCCATCCGCGGCAGCCAGCGGTCCTGCTGCTCGCGGGTGCCGAACGCGACCAGCAGCTTGGCGACGACGGTGTGCCCGCCCATCGCCCCGGCCAGCGACATCCAGCCGCGGGCCAGCTCGGCGGTGACCAGCGCGTAGCAGGGCATCGACACCGGCGCCCCACCCCACGGCTCGGGCACCGCCAGCCCGAAGACACCCAGCTGCTTCATCTGCTCGATCAGCGCCTCGGGGTACTCGTCCGCGTGCTCGAGCTCCCGGGCGACCGGCCGCACCTCGCGGTCGACGAACTCCCGGACGGCGGCGACGACGTCGCGCTCCTCGGTGCTCAGCTCGGTCATCGGGAGGTCCCTCCGGGAGACAGGTGCACCGAGCCGGTGATCGACGCGGCCGAGCCGCGCGCGGCCGCGGTCAGCTCCAGGCGGTCGCCGTCGGTCCGGCCGGTCGCGCGCACCGGCGTGCCCGCGTAGGCCGGGCGGGTCAGCCGGTGGGCGAAGGAGGTCACGGCCCGGTCCGGGGAGTGCCGGCGCGGGACCTCGAGCAGCAGCAGGGCGAGCAGCGGGCCGTGCACGACGAGGCCGGGGTGGCCCTCGACGCCGGTGACGTAGGGGTGGTCGTAGTGGATGCGGTGCGCGTTGTAGGTCAGCGCGCTGAAGCGGAACAGCAGCGGCGCGTCCGGGACCAGCTCGACGGCGGGGCCGGTGCCGTCCTCGGCGACCGGTGTCCCCGCGCCGGCCGGCGCCGGCGACGAGCCCGCCCGCTGGGAGCGGTAGACGACGTCCTGCTCCTCGGCGAGCAGCAGCCGGCCGTCCTCGCGGTACTCGCTGCGCACGGTGACCAGCAGCATCTCGCCGCTGCGCCCCTCCTTCGCCTCGCGGCGGACCAGCGACGAGGTGCGGACGACGGTGGCGCCGACCCGCAGCGGCGCGGTGACCTCCATCCGTCCCCCGGCGATCATGCGGCGGCGGTGGGGGACCGGCGGGAGGAAGTGCCCGTCGCGCGGGTGGCCGTCCTCGCCGAGCTCGGCGGTGGCCGGGCGGTCGAGGAAGGTGAACCAGTGCCAGCCCGGCGGCAGGGGGTCGCCGTCGTCGCGGACGGGGGAGGGCATGTCGAGGACGGCGGCGAAGGCGGCCGCGGGGCCGGGGTCGATGCGGGCGGAGTCGGTCACCGGGCCGGGGGCCCAGCCCTCGACGGCGGACAGCAGCGTCACGGTGCCCCTCTCGGACGGCGGTGGACACGACGACCGTCGTCCACCGGGGCCGCCGGGGCAACGAGCGGCGGCGGCGTGAGGCCGGTCGCACCCCGGAATGGTGCGGCGCGGTGGGGTGTCGGAACCCCCGTGGACATCTTCTCCCCCGTGACCCTGGGCGACCTCGAGCTGGCCAACCGGGTCGCCATGGCGCCGCTGACCCGCATGCGGTCCGGTGCGTCCGGCGTCCCCGGTGACCTCGTCGTCGACTACTACGCGCAGCGGGCCGGCATCGGCCTGATCATCACCGAGGGCACCTACCCGACCATCGAGGGCAAGGCCTTCGTCGGCCAGCCCGGCATCGTCACCGACGAGCAGGTCGAGGGCTGGCGCCGCGTCGCCGACGCCGTCCACGCCCGCGGCGGCACGGTCGTCGTGCAGGTCATGCACGGCGGCCGGGTGACCCACCCCGACGTCAACGGCGGCCACCGCGTCGTCGCCCCGAGCGCGATCGCCATCGACGGCGCGGGCCACACCGAGAAGGGCAAGCAGCCCTACCCGGTGCCGCACGCGCTGACCACCGACGAGGTCCGCGCCACCGTGCAGGACTTCGTCCGCGCCTCCGAGCGCGCGATCGAGGCCAGCCTGGACGGCGTGGAGATCCACGGCGCCAACGGCTACCTGCTGCACGAGTTCCTGTCGCCGGCGTCCAACGTGCGCGACGACGAGTACGGCGGCACGCCGGAGAACCGTGCCCGGTTCGTCGTCGAGGTCGTCACGGCGGTCGCCGAGGCCATCGGTGCCGGCCGCGTCGGCCTGCGGATCTCGCCGGAGCACGACATCCAGGACGCCTACGAGACCGACCGCGACGACGTCCGCGCCACCTACGGCACGCTGGTCGACCAGCTGCGGCCGCTCGGGCTGGCCTACCTCTCGGTGCTGCACGGCGAGCCGGCCGGTGACCTGGTGCAGGAGCTGCGGATGCGCTCCGGCGGGCCCCTCATGGTCAACAGCGGCTTCCGCTCGGTGACGACCCGGGACGAGGCGATCGCCCTGATCGAGGCCGCGCACGCCGACGTCGTCGCCGTGGGCCGGGCGGTCATCGCCAACCCCGACCTGGTCGAGCGCTGGGCCGGCGCGCACCCGGAGAACGAGCCCAGGCCGCACCTGTTCTACGCGCCCGGCGCCGAGGGCTACACCGACTACCCGACGCTGCGCGCCAGCTGAAGGACCCCCCTCCTCCCCGCCCCTCGCCCGCGCGGGGCGGGGAGGAGGGACCGTGCAGCGCCCCTCACCCCGCCAGGGATGCCGCGGCCGGCGCGGTGCGGACCGTGCCCTCGTCCACGAGGGTGTGGGCGGGCGCCGGCCGGCCGAAGAACCAGCCCTGGCCGCCGTCCACGCCGAGGGTCTGCAGGACGGCGTGCTCGGCCGCCGTCTCCACGCCCTCGGCGACGACGGAGACGTCGCAGCCGTGGGCGACGTCGACCAGCGACCGGGCCAGCCTGGCGAGGACCGGGTCGGAGTCGACGCCGCTGACGATGCTGCGGTCCATCTCGATCACGTCCGGGTCGGCCATGACGATGTGCCGCAGGCTCGCGAAGCCGGCGCCGACGTCGTCGATGGCCAGCCGCATGCCGCGTGCGCGCAGCGGGGCCAGCGCGGCCTCCAGCGCGGCGTAGTCGTGGACCGGGTCGTGCTCGGAGAGCTCGAGCACCACGCGGTCCAGCGGCAGGCCCGCCAGCAGCTCGACGCACATCGGCGTCACCACGGTCTGCGGTGAGACGTTCATGGACACGTAGCCGGACACCTCGTCGAGCAGCGCCGCGGCGCGGCGGAGGGCCAGCAGCTCGAGGCGGTGCCCTGCCCGATGCCGTGCGCCTCGGCGAAGACGACGTCGGGCGTGCGGCCCCACTCGGCGGGGAAGCGGCTGAGGGCCTCGGCACCGTCGCGGGCGCCGGTGCCGAGGCCGACGATGGGCTGCAGGACGACGTCCGGACCGCCGGCGGCCATGACCGGCGCGAGGCGGTCGCTGACCCGGGCCTGCCGCTGCTCGAGCCGGACCAGGGGCTCGACCACCATGGCGGCGGCGTCGGCGAGCACCTCGACCAGGGCCAGGTCGCGCGGGGAGGGCTCGGGGTCGGTGACCAGGCCGAAGGCGCAGAAGGTGCCGTACACGGCGCCGTCGCTGAGCACCACGGGGACGCTGGCGTGCCCGCGGATCTGCGGCAGGTCGACCGGGTGCAGGCGCACGGCCTCGGGGACGTCCCGGGCGTCGGGCATGACCTTCGGCAGGCGGCCCTCGACGACGGCCAGGCAGAAGCCGCTGTCCCGCGGACCGGAGTAGCCGGCCCGGATCCCGGCGACCACCGAGTCGACGACCTCCGTGGTGCGGGTGGTCTCGTCGATGCGGCTCAGGAACGCGACGCCGAGGTCGAGCTTGCAGCGGGCGGTGCGCAGCAGCTGGACGATCTGCCGCTCCGCCTCCGAGCGTTCGTGCTGCACGCCACCTCCATGCGACGTCCCTGTCCGTGTGATCGGCACCGTAGGACGCCCGACTCGCCACCGCAGACGGACTCGTTCCGCTCATCACTCACACGAGGTGGCGGCACGCTCACGGAACGCCATCATCACGCAACCTCCGCCCCTTGGTCCAGTGGGTCGCTCACGCGCGCGGGTCGAGGCCGGTCGCCATCTCGCCGAGGAGGGCGGTGGCCCGGTCGCGGTCGCCGGACAGCCCGGACAGGGTCCGCTCGGCGAGCTCGCACCACGCCGCCTGGAGCGCCGGCATCAGCGACCGGCCGCGGTCGGAGAGCTCCACGATGGTCGCCCGCCCGTCGGTCGGCGACGGGCGGCGGACGAGCAGGCCGGCGCTCTCCAGCTTGCGCACGCTGCCGGTGATGGTGGGCGGCTCGCAGCCGCTGGCCGCCGCCAGCTGAGCCTGCGTCCGCTCACCGTGCGCGTGCAGCTCGAGCAGCAGGACCTCCTGGCCGGGGTGCAGTCCCAGCGGGGCCAGCAGCCCGGCCGCGGCGGCACGGTGGCGCATCGCCAGGGCGCGGACGGCGTCGTTGACCTGCTTGGCGGCGGTGGAGTCCACGGCTCACCCCTCTTGCGGCATCGATGGTTATGCGCCTAACGTTCAAGTATTCCGTTAGGTAGCTAACGAATTCTACCGAGAGAGGTGTCCCGTGACCACGTCCGCACCTGCACCTGCACCTGCACCGACCGTCGTCCCGAGCGACCGGCGAGGTCGCGTCGCCGTCCGTCCCGCAGCCCTCGCGGTCGTCGGCGGGGTGGCCGCGGCGACGCTCGCCTGGACCGTCGCCGTCCCGCTGCTCG
Source organism: Geodermatophilus maliterrae (assembly GCF_041018925.1). NCBI lineage: Bacteria > Bacillati > Actinomycetota > Actinomycetes > Geodermatophilales > Geodermatophilaceae > Geodermatophilus > Geodermatophilus maliterrae. The sequence goes on along the minus strand of NZ_JBFNXQ010000039.1, from coordinate 32,176 downwards.
GCGTGGACCCCCGGGTCGGCGTCCCCGGTGGCGAGCAGCCGGTGGGTGCCGGGTCGGTCGTCGTGGCGGCCGCGGTGGCCGGCCTCCTCGGCTGGGCGCTGCTCGCGGTCCTGGTGCGGGTGTCGCCACGTGCCACGACGGTGTGGCGGGCCGTCGCGCTGGTCGTGCTGCTGCTCTCGTTCGGTGGCCCGGTCGCCATGGGCGTCGGGACGGCGTCGGTCGTCGTCCTCCTCGCCCTGCACGCCGCCGTCGCCGCCGTGCTCGTCCCGCTGCTGCCGCGGGCGGTGCGGTGATGACGACGCCGGCCGGGGCCCGGGTCCGCTTCAGCGAGGCCGAGCTGGCGTACCTGCTGGGTGAGCGGCGGCTCGGCCGGCTGGCGACGGCGGACGCGTCGGGGCAGCCGCACGTGGTGCCGGTCGGGTGGAGCTACGACGCGGAGCTGGGGACCATCGAGGTCAGCGGGCGGTCCTTCTCCTCGACGCGCAAGTACCGCAACGCGCGGGCCAACCCCAAGGCGGCGTTCGTGGTGGACGACGTCCTGCCGCCGTGGCGCCCCCGGTGCGTGACCGTGCAGGGGGACGTGGAGGTCGTCGAGCCGCCGGACGGCGAGGCGGTCATCCGCATCCACCCGCGCACGATCGTGTCCTGGGGTCTCGACGCCTGAGCGTCCCCGACCACCTGAGGGCGGTCCCGGCAGCCGTCGGTGCCGCCCTCGGCGCGTGCTCAGGCCGGGCAGACCCAGTCGTCGTCGGTGCGCTGCTCGACGTCCTGCCCGGGTGGGGGGAACGCCGGCGGGCACCCACCACAGGACGGTGTGGGCCTCGCGCACGTGCGTGAACCACTCGCGCCGGCGCCGCACGACCTCGGCGTGGAAGCCGCCGTAGACGTAGGCGGCCAGCGCCTCCAGTGACTCCCAGACGCTCATGTTGACGATCAGCCGGTCGTCGCCGAACCCGCGGACAGCGGTGGCGTCGCCGTCCTCGGTCTGCAGCCGCCAGACGAAGCCGGGTGAGGCGTCGGCCAGGGCGTTGACCGGCTCGAGCAGCTCGACGAACCCGGCGAGCCGGGCGGAGGTCAGCGGCTCGGCCGGCAGGGCGATGTCGAGCTGCGCGGTCTGGTACCCGTGGCGTCCGGCACGGCGGCGACCCCAGCCGCCCGGCCCGGGCTCCGGAGCGGGGTGCACGGATCTCGCGGACGTCCCGGCGGGAGGTCCCTCAGCCCTCGAGCAGGCCGGCCTCGTGGGCGAGGATGGCCGCCTGCGTGCGGTTGGCCAGGTCGAGCTTGGCGAGCAGCCGGGAGACGTAGGTCTTCACGGTCGCCTCGCTGACGTACAGCCGCCTGGCCAGCTCGGCGTTGGACTCCCCGCTGCCGAGCAGTCGCAGCACCTCCCGCTCACGGTCGGAGAGCTCGCGGATGCGGCGCAGCGCCTGGGCCCTGCGCGGGGCGGCCCGCCTGTCCACGTAGGACTCGATGAGCGCGGCGGTGACCTTCGGCGACAGGGTGGCGGTGCCGTCGGCGACCGCCCGCACCGCGGCCGCGATCTCCCGGGGCGGGGTGTCCTTGAGCAGGAAGCCGGCGGCCCCGGCAGCGAGCGCCGCGTACACGTACTCGTCCACGTGGAAGGTCGTGAGGACGGCGACCTGCGGCGGGTCGGGCAGCGCGAGGATCTGCCGCGTCGCCGTCAGCCCGTCCATCACCGGCATGCGGATGTCGAGGAGCACGACGTCGGGCCGCAGCTCCCGGGCCGCCCGCACCCCCTCGGCACCGTTGCCGGCCTCGGCGACCACCTCGAAGCCACCCGTCGACTCCAGCACCGTGCGGAGCCCGAAGCGCACGAGCTCCTCGTCGTCGACCAGCAGCACGCGGATCGGCGTCCCCGTCGGCGTCCCCGTCATGCCGGGAGCACCGCCTCGACGAGGAAGCCGCCGTCCAGGCGCGGCTCGGTGCGCAGCCGGCCGCCGAGCGTGCGCACCCGCTCGCCCAGGCCCACCAGGCCGAACCCGCCGCCGCTGCCCGGGGGAGCCGGCGCGCGGGGGGCGCCGTTCACCACCCGGACGACCACCTGGTCCGGTTCCCGGCAGACGTGCACGGTCACCGCTGCACCCGGGGCGTGCTTGCCGGCGTTCGTGAGGGCCTCCTGCACGATGCGGTAGGCCGCCCGGGACACCGCGGGCTCCACGGGGAGGGCGTCGGCCGGCCGACGGGTCAGCTCGACGGTCATCCCGGCGGCCCGGCACTCCTCCACCAGCCGCTCGAGGTCGTCGAGGCCGGGCTGCGGGGTCAGCGGGGCAGCGTCGTCCTCGCCGGCGCGCAGGACCCCGACCGCCTGCCGCAGCTCGTCGAGCGCCTGGCGCCCGGCGGACTGCACGTGGCAGGCGAGCTGCTCGACCCGCTCCCGGTCGGCCGCCGCCATCTCGATCGCGCCGGCCTGCAGCACCATGAGGCTCACCCGGTGGCCGACGGCGTCGTGCATCTCCCGGGCGATGCGGGCGCGCTCGGCGGCGATGGCCTCGCGCGCCAGCAGCTCCCGCTCGGCCTCGGCCCGTTCGGCCCGCTCGGTGAGCGCCACCATCAGGTCCGCCCGGGCGCGCACCCAGGCACCGATCGCGCCGGGCAGCAGCACGATGAACGCGACGGCCGCCAGCCCGCCGACCACCTCGCCCACGGAGGGGGCGGTCCAGAACTGGCCGACGGCGATCGACCCGGCGACCCCGGCGACGACCCGGGCGGGCCACCGGCCCGTGTAGCGCCCCACGGCGTAGGCGCCGATCGGGAGGGCTCCGCCGATCGGCGGTGACACGGCGCCCAGCGCGGCGGCCAGCAGGAACGGGACGAGTGGCGCCCTCCGACGCAGGAACAGGAGGACGACGCCGAGGACGACCGATGCGGTGGCCGCCGTGGACACCGGGACCTGGTCGGGGCCGGGGGTCCACGAGACCGCGCTGACGCTGAGGGCGCCGAGGACGGCGAGGAGCACCTCGAACCAGACGCCGCGTGCCGGGAGCCCCGGCCACAGACGCGCGCGGAGCCCCATGGGCAGCAGCGTAGGGCGGTGATCGTGTCGTGCGGGTCGGCCGCGGGATGACCGCCCGGGTCGACTTCCGGATGACACGGGAGCGACGTCCGACCAGCGCACTCGCTGCTCTCGACCGACGCGGAGGAGGCGTGCGCCGGCGTTCTCTGTGCAGCACCACCACAGCGGACGAGGGAAGGAACCCCTGATGATCACGGTCAGCGGACTGACCAAGGAGTACGGCGGCCGGACGGTCGTCGACCGGGTGTCGTTCGAGCTGGAGCCCGGCACGGTAACCGGCTTCCTCGGCCCCAACGGCGCCGGCAAGAGCACCACGATGCGGATGATCACCGGGCTGGTGCCCGCGTCGTCCGGCACGGCGACGGTCGCCGGCCGGCCCTACACCTCGCTCCCCAACCCGGGGGCGGTCATGGGCACCCTGCTCGACGCCGCGGCGGTGCACCCCGGCCGTACCGGGCGGACCCACCTGCGGCTGCTGGCCGCGACGATCGGCGTCCCGGCGACACGGGTCGACGAGGTCCTCGAGCTGGTCGACCTCACCGCCGCGGGGGGTCGCCGGATCGGCGGCTACTCGCTCGGCATGCGGCAGCGGCTCGGGATCGCGGCGGCGCTGCTGGCCGACCCGCCGGTGCTGATGTTCGACGAGCCGGCCAACGGCCTGGACCCGGAGGGCATCCGCTGGATGCGTGACCTCCTGCGCGGCCACGCGGCCCGCGGCGGGACGGTGCTGCTGTCCAGCCACCTGCTCGGCGAGGTCGAGCACACCGTCGACCGCCTGCTGGTCATCGGCTCCGGCCGGATCGTCGCCGACGGCCCGATCGGCGAGCTCCTGGCCGGCGACGGGACGGCGGTGCGGGCGGCCGACCCGGCGTCCTTCGAGACGGCGCTGTCGCAGGCCGGGCTCGAGGTCCACCACCGGGACGGCGACGTCCTCGTCGTGCCCGGTGCCGGCCCGGAGCGGATCGGCGCGCTGGCGGCGGCCGGCGGACACGCCCTGATCGACCTGCGGCCCTCCGAGCAGGGCCTGGAGGAGCTGTTCTTCCAGCTCACCGACGCGCGATGACCCGCACTCCCCCCACCACCTCCACGTCCCAGAGAGAGGCACCAGCCATGAGCACCACCCTCGCCCCCGCCGTCGTCCCGGCGGCCGGATCGACGGCACGACGGACCGGTCCGTCCCTGCCCGGGCTGATCGGCCTGGAGATCCGCAAGTCCCTGTCCACCCGCTCCGGCAGGTCGGTGGCGGCGCTGGCCGTGCTGGTCGGCCCGCTCGGCGTCCTGCTGGCCACCATGACCAGCGGTGGCGGGGTCGTCGCCGCGATGGCCCTCGGCATCATGGGGATGCTGATCGCGCTGGTCCTGCTCGCCCTCGGGGTGCTCTCCACCGCGGGGGAGTGGACGCACAGGAGCGTGCAGACGACGTACCTGCTGGTCCCGCAGCGGGGGCGGGTCCTGGCCGCGAAGGCCGTGGCCATGGCGCTGCTCGGGCTGGTGCTCGCCGCGCTCGGCGTCGGTGCAGCGGTCGGGGCGCTGGCGCTGTTCACGTCCGGGGTCTCGTGGTTCGCGGCCGGCCAGGCCGTGGTCGCGGTCATCGCCTCCGGGGCGGCGTTCGCCGTCATCGGGGCCGGGATCGGCGCGGCGGTGGGCAACTCGGCGGCCGCGCTGACCGGGACCTACCTGACGCTGCTCGGCATCCTGCCGGTGCTGAACTCGGTCGAGCCGGAGGTCGCGGCCAAGCTGGACCCGGCGAGCGCGATCGTCACGCTGGCCCAGCACGGTGCGGCGACGACGCCGATCGCGGTGATCGCCGGCTGGGTGGTCGTGTCGACCGTCGCCGGGGTGCTCGTCACCCGCCGCCGCGCGGTGGCGTGACCCGCGGGATCACCACACGCCGAGGGCCCCCTCGATCCCGTCGACAGGGCCCTCCGCGTGTGTCCGGGTCCGTCGGGCCCGCGAGCGCGTCAGGCCGTGCTGCCGTGGGCGGCGACGGAGACCGGCTCCCACTCCCGCCAGGTGGCCAGGCGGGACTCGTAGTCGCGGGTGGCGATGGCGAGCGGGCCGTCACCGAAGAAGACCCGCAGCGGCGGGTCCTCGGCGTCGACGACCCGGAGGACCGCCGCGCGGGTCGCCACCGGGTCGCCCGGGTCGCCCGCCCGGGCCCTGCGCTGCTCGGCGGCCTTCTCGCGGAAGGTGTCGTAGGCCGGGTCGGGGGTGGCGTGCCTGGCCGAGGCGCCGCCCCAGTCGGTGGAGTACGCGCCGGGCTCGATGATCGTCACCTTGATCCCGAAGTCGGCGACCTCGGCGGCGAGGGACTGGCTGAGGGCCTCCAGCGCCCACTTCGAGGCGTTGTAGATGCCGATGTTCGGGAACGCGCTGATCCCGCCGATGCTGCTCACCTGCAGGACGTGGCCGGATCCCTGCGCGCGCAGGTACGGCAGCGCGGCCTGGGTGACGAAGAGCGCGCCGAGAACGTTGGTGTCGAACTGGGCGCGGGCCTCGGCCTCGGAGACCTCCTCGACCATCCCGAACTGGCCGTAGCCGGCGTTGTTGACGACGACGTCGAGCCGGCCGAAGTGGTCGTGCGCCCGGGCGACGGCGGCGAACACGGCGTCCCGGTCGTCCACGTCGAGCGCGATCGGCAGGACCGCGTCGCCGAACTGCGCGACCAGGTCGTCGAGGGTCGTCGTGTCGCGGGCGGTGGCGGCGACGGTGTCGCCGCGCTCCAGGGCGGCGATCGTCCACTCGCGGCCGAAGCCGCGGGACGCGCCGGTGATGAGCCAGGTCTTGGGCACGGGTGCTCTCCTCGCACGGGAACGGCGGACGCTCGCGGACGTCGTCGTCCGGAGGCGCTCGACTGCGCTGGGCGGCCGGCCGTCGGGCGACGGCGCCGGCCACTGACGGGACGAAGGACGACGCCCGGGGATCTGTTCCGCGGGTGTGCGGGATCCGTGGCGTGGTCTGATCCCTGGGGCGCGACACCGCGGTCGTGCCAGGACGAGGAGGTTCCATGGCCGAGGTGCACGGCAGCTGCGACGACCGGTTCTCAGGGGTGCGGGAGGCGCTGGCGCGGCAGCTGGACGGCGACGAGCTGGGCGCGTCGATCGCCGTCGACCTCGACGGGGAGACCGTCGTCGACCTGTGGGGCGGGTACCGCGACGAGGAGCGGACGACGCCGTGGACCGAGGACACGATCGTCAACGGCTGGTCGACGACGAAGACCGTGCTCGCGCTCGCCGCGCTGGTGCTGGTGGAGCGCGGCGAGCTCGACGTCTACGCGCCGGTCGCCGACTACTGGCCGGAGTTCGCGGCCAAGGGCAAGAAGGACGTCGAGGTGCGGCACCTCCTGTCGCACACGTCGGGCGTCTCCGGCTGGGACCCGCCGTTCTCGATCAGGGACATGTACGACTGGCAGACCTCGACCGAACGGCTGGCCGCGCAGGCGCCCTGGTGGGAGCCGGGGACGGCGTCGGGCTACCACGCGAACAACCAGGGACACCTGGTCGGCGAGGTCATCCGGCGGATCTCCAACACGACGTTCAGGCAGTTCGTGGCCGACCGGATCGCCAGGCCGCTGGGCGCGGACTACCAGATCGGGGCCCGCGAGGCGGACTGGGACCGGATCGCGCCCGTCGTCCCGCCGCCGCGTACGGACGACGACCCGCAGACGCCGGACCCGGAGTCGGTGATGGTCAAGACCTTCACCGGGCCGGTCTCCTCGGCGAAGGCCGCGAACTCGCCGGAGTGGCGCCGGGCCGACCTGGGCGCGCTCAACGGGCACACGAACGCCCGGGGACTGCTGCGGGTGATGCGGACGATGTCGCTCGGCGGTGAGGTCGGCGGCGTGCGGCTGCTGTCGCCGGAGACGATCGACCTGGTCTTCGACCAGCAGTCCGACGGCGTGGACCTGGTGCTCGGGGAGCCGTTCCGCTTCGGCATCGGCTACTGCCTCGGGTCGCCGATCGTCCCGTACGTGCCCGAGGGGCGGACCTTCTTCTGGGGCGGCTGGGGAGGGTCCATGATCGTCATGGACCTCGACCGCCGGCTGACGATCAGCTACGTGATGAACCGGATGGCGCCGGGCATCCTGGGATCGGACCGCAGCGAGGCATACATCCGGGCGGTGTACGCCGCGCTCGGCTGAGGCCTGGGGGAGGCGCGGCATGGACCTCGACGACGTGGTGCCGGTGGCCGACCACGTGACCCGTCAGTCGCGGGTGATCGACGCGCGGCCGTCCGTGGTGTGGGAGGAGCTGCACCGGCTGAGGCTCTCGTCGATGCCGGTGTCCCTCCTGCTCAGCGCGGTGCGGGCCCTCCCGGTGCTGCTGACGGGCAGGGGGCGCCGCCATGGCGGGCTCGATCGGACCTTCCTCGACGTCGTGCCGATCCCGGAGCTGGCTTCCGACCCGCCCTCGCACGTGGTGTTCGGCGGCGTGCTGCAGCCCTGGCGGCTGGCCGGTGGGAAGCGACCGCCGGTGCTGGACGCCGCGGGCGTCCGGGAGTGGTCGGAACCGGGCTGGGTGAAGGTCGGCATGGAGTTCCGCCTGGCGCCGGCCCTCGGTGGCACGCGGCTGAGCTGCGAGACGCGGATCGTCGCGACCGATGCGCCGACGCGGCGGCGCTTCGGCCTCTACTGGCTCGCCGTCCGGCCGGGCAGCTCGGCCATCCGCTGGGAGCTGCTCACCGCCGTCGCCATGCGGGCGGAGGCACGCGCCGGCAGCTGAGGTCACCGGTGGATCGAGAGAGTGTGTACCTTGTGTGTATGCCTCGGGTGAACATCTACCTGCCGGACGACCTCGCGGCCGCGGTGCGGGCGGCGGGGCTCAATCTGTCCTCCCTGACGCAGGACGCGATCAGGCAGCAGCTCGCCGGTCGGACGACGGATGCCTGGTTGGCCACACTCGACCCTCCATCGCTCGAGGTGTCCCACGACGACGCACTCGCTGCGCTGGACGCGGCGCGGGAGGAATCCGCGACGCGGCATGGCTGAGGTCGTGCTGGACGCCTCGGCGTTCGTGGACCTGCTCCTGGGCAACCCCCTCGGCCGTGCCGTCCGCACGCGGCTCGCCGGCGAGTCCCTCCAGGCCCCCGGTCACATCGACGCCGAGGTGCTGCCCGCGCTCGGGCGGCTCAGCCGTGCTGGCGACCTGGACGACGACACGGTGACGCGACTCCTCGGACGCGTGGTCGACGCCCCGATCGAGCGCCATCCGGTTCAGGACCTGATCGCGGGAGCCTGGGCTCGGCGCCACCAGTTGCGTCTGGCAGATGCCCTCTACGTCGAGCTGGCGGCCGTGCGCAGAGCTGTCCTCGTGACGACCGATCGTCGGCTGAGACCTCTGCCGATGGTCGACGTCGTGATCGCGTAGGGGGACGGCGCATGGCCTGGACCCAGCGCGACATCCCCGACCTGGGCGGGCGGACGGCGGTGGTGACCGGGGCGAACGGTGGGCTGGGCCTGCAGACGGCGCTGGCGCTGGTAGGTGCGGGCGCGCACGTGGTCCTCGCTGCGCGGGATGCGGAGAAGACGGCGGCTGCCGAGGCGCGGATCCGGTTGACCCACCCGTCGGCGTCCCTGCAGGTGGTGCCGCTGGACCTGGGCGACCTGTCGTCGGTGGCCGCGGCCGCGCGGGAGGTGCTGGACCGGTACGTGCGCGTGGACCTGCTGGTGAACAACGCCGGGGTGATGGCGGTGCCACAGCGGACGACGGCCGACGGGTTCGAGGTGCAGCTCGGCGTGAACCACCTGGGGCACTGGGCGCTGACCGCGCACCTGGTGCCGGCGCTGCTGCGGGCGCCGGCGGCGCGGGTGGTGACGGTGACGAGCACGGCGCGGCACCGGGCCCGGCGGCTGGACCCGGCCGACGTCCACCTCGAGCGGGGCTACGGGGCGTGGGCGTCGTACGCGCGGTCGAAGACGGCCAACCTGCACTTCGGCCTGGGGCTGCAGCAGCGGTTCTCGGCAGCCGGTGTCGCGGCGAGGAGCCTGCTGGCGCACCCGGGGCTGACGAACACCGACCTGCAGGCGCGTGCGGTGCGCGAGGGCGGCGCCGGCCGGCTGGGTCCGGTCTTCGAGCTGGTGACCGCGCGGTCGGGGATGTCGCCGTTCGAGGGCGCCCGGCCGCAGCTCCGGGCCGCGACCGACCCGCGGGCCCGTGGCGGGGAGCTGTACGCACCGCGGTACGGCTCGCACGGCCCGCCCGTGCGGCGGCCGGTCCTGCGCCGGCTCCACCTGCAGGAGCAGATCGACGTCCTGTGGCAGGTCTCCGAGCGCGAGACCGGCATCCCACTGGACGTCGGCGCCGGTCGAGGGGGGTGAGCAGCGTGCTCCCGCCGAGATCACCACACGCTGAGCGCCCCCTCGATCAGGTCGAGAGGGTCCTCAGCGCGTCCTCGTCAGTCCCTGCGGCGGCCGAGGAGCCAGCCGACGACGACGCCGAGGAGGGTCAGGCCGGCACCGCCGATCGCGCCGACGGCGAGCGTCCGCAGGTCAGCGGCCACGGCGGCGGGAGCGCCGGGCGCTTGGAGCGCGGGCGTTCCCGCGGGGACGGGTGCGGCCCGGGTCGGCGCGGCCGACGGCGCCGTCGTCGAGCTCACCGCGGCGGACGTCGGACGTGGCGCGGCCGGAGCAGCAGCCGCACCGGTCAGCTCGGCGTCGATCGCGGTGAAGAACTGGCCGGCCATCCGCTTGGCGACACCGGTGATCATGCGCTGACCCACCCCGGCCACCGGCCCGCCCACGACCGCGTCGGCCGAGTAGGTCAGCGTCGTCGTGCCGGCGTCCGACGGCACCAGCTCGATGGCCACCTTGGCCCGCAGGTTGCCCGGCGCCCCGGCCCCCGAGGCGTGCATGACGTAGGACGACGGCGGCTGCTGGTCGGTCAACCGCACCTCACCGGCGTAGGTCCCGCGGATCGCGCCGACGCCGACCGTCACGTCCATCCGGTACTCGTCGTCGCCCACCCGCTGCAGCGACCCGCACCCGGGGATGGTCCGCGCCAGCACCTCCGGGTCGGTGAGCGCCGCCCACACCCGGTCCGGGGACCCGTGCAGCACCGCCGAGCCGTCGAGGTTCACGCACGCACTCCCGTCCTGCGGGCGGACGCCGCCGTCCGCTCCGCCGTCTCGTCCCGCACCAGGTCGTACAGCTCCGACGGCGAGATCGGCATCGCCGCCACCCGCCGTCCCACCGCGTCCTCGATCGCCGACGCCAGCGCCGCCGACCCCGGGATCACCCCCGCCTCCCCGGCGCCCTTGATCCCCAGCGGGTTCAGCGGCGACGGCGTCTGCTGGTGGTCGATCACCACGTCGGGTACCTCGGAGGCGTAGGGCATGAGGAAGTCCATGAACGACGCGTTCTGCAGCTGCCCGTCGGCGTCGTAGGCCATCCGCTCGTACAGCGCTCCGCCCACGCCCTGCGCCACCCCGCCGTGCACCTGGCCCTCGACGATCATCGGGTTCACCACGTTGCCGCAGTCGTGCACCACGGCGTACGTGACGACGTCGATCTCCCACGTCTGCGGGTCGACCTCCACCACCGCCGCGTGCGCGCCCGAGGCGAACGTCGACCGGATCGGCGAGTAGTAGTCGCGGTACTCGAGCCCCGGCGCGTCCCCGGCGGCCACCGGCGGCTTCGAGTCGTCCCCGGGCCCGGCGAACTGCGTCGCCTGCTTGGCCGCCTCGTCGAACGCGTACCGCAGCGGGTTGGACAGCACGGCGACCGTGCGCAGCGGGATCGACGTCCCCGGCGTCCCCTTGACCTGCACCAGGCCCTCGTCGATCTCCAGGTCGCCCGGGTCGGCCTCCAGGACGTCGGCGGCGATCCGCAGCGCCTTCTCCTTCACGCCCCGGGCCGCCAGTGCCACCGCGTTGCCGCTCATCACCGCCGCCCGCGAGGCGAAGGTGCCGACCGCGTAGCCGAAGCGCCGGGTGTCACCGGTGTGCACCTCGACGTCCTCCATCGGCACCCCGAGCTCGGAGGCGACGATCTGCGCGAACACCGTCTCGTGGCCCTGCCCCTGCGAGGTCAGCCCGGTGGACACCAGCACCTTGCCGCTGCCGAGCACCTGCACGTGCCCGCCCTCGTAGGGCCCCGGCCCGGTGCCCTCCACGTACAGCGCCATCCCGACGCCGAGCAGCTTCCCGCGACCGGCGGCCTCGGCCCGCATGGACTCCGCCTGCTCCCAGCCGACCAGCGCGGTCAGCTTGTCGAGCAGCCCCGGGTAGTCGCCGGAGTCGTAGACGACCGGCCGGCCGTCCTGGAACGTCAGGTGCTGGTCGTAGGGGAACTGGTCGGCCTGGATGAGGTTGCGCCGGCGGACCTCGGCCCGGTCGAGCCCGAGCGCGTCGGCGATGCGGTCCATCGTCCGCTCCATGGCGAAGCAGCCCTGCGGCCGCCCGGCGCCGCGGTAGGGCGTGACGATGACGGTGTTCGTGTACAGGCTCTCCACGACCACCCGGTACACGGGGATCACGTACGGCCCGACCAGCTGGGTCGCCGTCACGATGGGCACGATGATCCCGTAGGGCGTGTAGGCGCCGTTGTCGTGCCAGACGTGCACGTCGAGCGCGGTGATCCGGCCGTCGTCGTCGTACCCGACGGTGATCTCCTGCCGCTGCCCGCGCTCGTGCGCACTGGAGATGAAGTGCTCGCGGCGGTCCTCGGCCCACTTCACCTCGCGGCCGAGCCTGATGGCCGCCATGGGCACGAGCAGCTCCTCGGGCCACGGGTGCACGATCTTGACGCCGAAGCCGCCGCCGACGTCCGGCGCGATCACCTCGACCCGGTCCAGCGACAGCTCGAGCTTCGCCGCGATCGCCGCGCGCACCGACGTCGAGGCCTGGGTGCTCGAGTACACGCGCAGGCTGGCGTCGTCGGCGTCCCAGCGGGCGTGCACGCCCTTGCCCTCCAGCGGCGTGCACGCGCTGCGCTCGATCGTCTGGGTGAACGTCAGCGTGTGCGGCGAGGCGGCCAGCGCCGGCTCGACGTCGCCGGTCTCCTGGTGGTGCCGCGCGGCGACGTTGTCCGGGACGTCCTCGTGCACGGCGGCCCGTGCCTCCCGGGCGACGTCGAGGCCGACGACGACGGGCAGTTCCTCGTAGCCGACGACGATGCGCTCGGCGGCGTCCTCGGCCACGTACCGGTCGGTGGCGACGACCATGACGACCGGCTCGCCGACGTGGTTGACCACGCCGTTCGCCAGCGGGTAGCCGGTGCGCGGCGCGTGCAGCTGCGGGTGCGGGATGAGCACCGGCAGCGGCTCGGCCATCGGGCCGGTGAGGTCCTCGTAGGTGTAGATGGCGACCAGGCCCTCGACGTCCAGGGCACCCTCGACGTCGACGTCGAGGATGCGGGCGTGCGCGTGCGGGCTGCGGACGAAGGCGGCGGCCAGCGCGCCGGCGCCGATGTCGTCGAGGTAGCGCCCCCGGCCGGTGATCAGCCGGGCGTCCTCGCGGCGGCGGACCGGCTCCCCGAACAGCTTGGTGGTCACGCGGTGGCCCCCCCGGGTGCCAATAGCGCTACAAAGGCACCCATCAGGCGTCCCGCATCGCGGCGGCGGCATGGCGGACGGCCTTCTTGATGTTGGCGTAGCCGGTGCAGCGGCAGAGGTTGCCGCCGACCAGGTCGTCGACCTCCTCCTCGGTGATCTCCGCGGAGCGGTCCCGGGCCTCCAGGCCGGCGGCGATCGTCACCAGGAAGCCCGGCGTGCAGTAGCCGCACTGCAGCGCGTGGCACTCGCGGAAGGCCTCCTGCACCGGGTGCAGCACCTGCCCGCCCTGGTGGTCGTCGCGGGCCAGCCCCTCGACCGTGGTCACCGCGCCGCCGTCGACCTGTACGGCCAGCACGAGACACGAGCGCACCGGGTCGCCGTCGACCAGCACCGTGCACGAGCCGCAGACGCCGTGCGCGCAGCCGACGTGCGTGCCGGTCAGCCCCAGGTCGTCGCGCAGCAGGTCCGACAGCACCCGGCGCACCGGCACCCGCGCTTCACGTGGAACACCGTTGACGGTGAGCGACACGGTCCGCTCCGTGTCGACGGAGGTGCTCATGCGGTGGTCCTCTCTGTGCCCACGGCTCGGTTCCGGGCTCGCTCCGCTCCTCGGTCGCTGGCGCTCCCTGCGATGCTCACTCGCCCGTCACCTTCGCGGCAGCTTCCGCGGCCGCCTCGGTCAGTGTGCGTTCGGTCAGCACACCGACCAGCAGCCGTCGGTAGTCGGCGGTGGCGTGCAGGTCGGTGTCGGGGTCGACGAGCGAGCGGGCCAGCGCACCCGCGGCGGACCAGTCGGCGCTGTCGACCGGCTTGCCGGCCACGGCCTCGGTGAGGTCGTGCACCTCGGGCACCGGCCCCACCGACAGGTAGGCGGCGTGCACGGCGCTCACCCGGTGGTCCTCGTCGAGCGTGACGACGACGCCCGCCCCGCAGACGGCGTAGTCGCCCCTGCGCCGCGCGATCTCCGCGAACGCCGTCCCCGACCGCGCCGGCAGGGCGGGGAAGAAGGCGTCGACGACGACCGCCGGGCCGCTCAGCGAGGTCTCCAGCGGCCCGACGAACAAGTCCCGCCAGCCGACCTCCGACCGGCCGGACGGCGTCGCCACGGTCACCGAGCCTCCGGTCAGCGCGAGCACCGCGGTCATCTCGCCGGAGGGGTCGGCGTGCGCGATCGAGCCGACCGTCGTCCCGCGGTTGCGGATCGCCGGGTGCGCCACGTTCGCCGTCGCCCGCGCCAGCAGCGGCTGCACCCGGGCGGCGGGCCCGTCGCGCAGCAGCGCGGCGTGCCGCACCAGCGCGCCCACCCGGACGCCGTCCGCGCTCGCCTCGACCCCCTCGAGGCCGGGCACCCGGTTGACGTCGACCAGCGTGGTCGGCGCCGCGAGCCGCATGGACAGCAGCGGCAGCAGCGACTGGCCGCCGGCGAGCACCTTGGCGCCCGCCCCCTCCGCGGCGAGGACGTCGAGCGCCTCGGCGAGCGAGCCGGGGTCCGCGTAGCGGAAGGGCGCCGGTTTCACCGGTCGCGCGTCCCCTTGGGAGTGTCGACGCCGGCCCGGGTGTCGATGCCGGGGCGACCGACCTCGTCGACCGACGACGGGTCGGAACCGCCCCGGGCGTCGGCGTAGCCGCCCCCGGGGCCGCCGTGGGAACCCAGCGAGGAGCCGCTCTCGGGAACGCTCCCCTCGCGGAGCAGCGCGGCCTTCATGTCCGCCGGCGCGAGCGCGCGGGCCACGTGCCAGGCGACCACCGCGACGATCGACCCGAGCGCGATGCCCTGCAGGGAGAAGTCGTCGGTGATGGTGAGCGTGACGTTGCCGATGCCGATGATGATGCCCGCGGCGAGCGGCACCAGGTTGATCGGATTGGCGAAGTCGACCCGGTTCTCCTTCCAGATCTTGGCGCCCAGCAGGCCGATCATCCCGTAGAGGACGACGGTGATCCCGCCCAGCACCCCGCCCGGGACGATGCTGATCAGCGCACCGAACTTGGGGATCAGGCCCAGCAGGATCGCCACGACGGCGGCCACGTAGTAGGCCGCGGTCGAGTAGACCCGGGTGGCGGCCATGACGCCGATGTTCTCGGCGTAGGTCGTGGTGGGGGAGCCACCCACCGACGTCGCGAGGACCGTGCCCACACCGTCGGCGAACACCGCCCGGCCCATCACCGGGTCGAGGTCGCGCTTGGTCATCTCCGCGACCGCCTTCACGTGCCCGACGTTCTCCGCGACCAGGGCGATGACGGCCGGCAGCACCAGCAGGCTGAAGTTCAGCGAGAACGTGGGGAAGGTGAACTGGGGCAGACCGAACCAGTCGGCCTCGCCCACGGAGTCGAAGTTGATCCGCTCACGGGTGCTGACCTGGCCGGTGCCGTCGGGCGAGGTGATGTCCCCGGCCGTGACGTCCAGCAGCACCGAGAGCAGGTAGCCGAAGACCAGCCCGAGCAGGATCGAGATGCGGGCGATGAAGCCCCGCAGCGCCAGCGACGCGACGATGACGAACGCCATGGTGGCCAGGGCCACCCACTGGTCCTGCGGCCAGTAGATGCCGGCCGCGACCGGGGCCAGGTTGAACCCGATCAGCATGACCACCGCGCCGGTGACGGCCGGGGGCAGCACCTTGTTGATGACGCCGAGCCCGGCGACGTGGATGAGCACACCGACGAGGGCCAGGGCGACGCCCGCGACGAGGATCGCGCCGACGACGTCGCTGGACTCGCCACCGTTGGCCCGGATCGCCGCGACCCCACCGACGAAGGCGGCGCTGGTGCCCAGGTAGCTGGGCACCCGGCCCTTCACGATGAGCAGGAAGACGATCGTCGCGATGCCGCTCATCATGATCGCGAGGTTGGCGTCGAGCCCCATGATCAGCGGGAAGACGAACGTCGCGCCGAACATGGCGACGACGTGCTGCGCACCGATGCCGACGGTCCGTGGCCAGGACAGCCGCTCGTCGGGGGCGACCGCCTCACCCAGTGGTGGGGTCCTGCCGTCCCCGTAGAGCTTCCAACCGAACGCCATGGGACCTCCTCGACGGGGCTTGCCGATGCGGTCCGGGAGGTGCGCGCCCACCCCCGGGAGGCCGTCAATGTGTCACGGGGCCCCGACACGCGGAAGTGCCTCAGCGCTAAATCGTCGTGACGTCCCGATTCGATACCTCAGCACTGAGGCATCCCGGTACGGTCGGCCGGGTGAGCGCACCCGCCGCCGGACCGGGCGTCCGGCACGTCTCCCTGCGCAGCGGCGTCTACGCCGACTCGGTGCGGTTGATGCAGGTCAGCCGCGACGTCGGCGCGCGTGACGGCGTCACCGCCGTCCTCGTCGCCATGGCCACGCCGCTCAACGCGGAGCTCGCGGCGGGCATGGGTCTGGCGCCCGACGACGACGCCTCGCCGGACCAGCTGCTCGTCGGGATCCGCGCCGTCGACGACGACGCGCTGACCGCGGCGGTGGCCGCCGTCGACGCCGCCCTGGCCGAGCGCGAGCGCTCCCGCACCACCGCGGACGCGCAGCCCGCCCGCACGACCGGTGCCGCGCTGGACGAGGCCCCCGACGTCCCGACGCTGGCCGTCGTCAGCGTCCCCGGGCAGTACGCCGCGCTCGAGGCCGCCGACGCGATCGCCGCCGGCCGCAGCGTCCTGGTCTTCTCCGACGGCGTCCCGGTCGAGCAGGAGGTCGCGCTCAAGCGGGCCGCGCACGAGGCCGGCCTGCTGGTCATGGGCCCCGACTGCGGGACGGCGATCGTCTCCGGCGTCGCGCTCGGCTTCGCCAACGTCGTCCGCCCGGGGCCGGTGGGTGTCGTCGCGGCGTCCGGCACCGGCGCACAGCAGGTGTCCTGCCTGCTCGACATGGCCGGCGTCGGCGTCTCGCACGTGCTCGGCGTGGGCGGTCGCGACCTGTCCGCGGCCGTCGGCGGGCTGGCCACGCTCGACGCACTGGCGGCGCTGGACGCCGACCCGGCCACCGAGCGGGTGCTCGTGGTGTCCAAACCGCCCGCGCCGGCGGTGGCGGAGGCGGTGGCGGACGCGGCGTCCCGCCTGACCACCCCGGTCCGCTCGGCGGTGCTCTCGCCCGAGACGCCCGACCTCACCGCCGCCGTCGAGGCGCTGCTGGCCGACCTCGGCGTCGCGGTGCCCGAGTGGCCCGCGCGGTCCGGCAGCGGGGCGACCGCCGCGCCCGGCGCCGTCCTCAAGGGCTGCTACTCCGGCGGCACGCTGGCCGACGAGGCGATGCTCGTCGCCGCGCCGGTGCTCGGCGACGTCCGGTCCAACACCCCGCTGCGACCCGAGCTCGGCTTCCTCGTCGACCCATCCGCCCCAGACCTGTCCGCCACCGGTCACGTGGTGGTCGACTTCGGCGACGACGCGCTCACCGTGGGCCGCGCGCACCCGATGATCGACCCGACGCTGCGGCTGGAGGCGATCGCCCGGCTGGCCGCGTCGGGGGAGCCGGCGGTGCTGCTGCTCGACGTCGTCCTCGGGTACGGCGCCGACCCCGACCCGGCCGCCTCGCTGGCGCCGGCGCTCGCGGCAGCGGGCCTGCCGGTGGTCGTCGCGCTGGTGGGCACCGACGCCGACCCGCAGGGCTGGAGCCGGCAGGCCGACGCCCTCGCCGCGGCCGGTGCCGCCGTCTTCGCCTCCAACGCCGCGGCCACGCGGCACGCCCTCGACCTGCTGGGAGCCGCGTGATGACGCTCGGAGGACTGCTCGGGGGCCCGCCGGCCGTCGTCGCCGCGGGGGTCGACGTCTTCTCCGCCGCGCTCCGCGAGCAGGGCACGCCGGTGGCCGACGTCGACTGGCGGCCGCCGTCCTTCGGCGACCCCGCCGACCTGACCGCGCTGGCGCTCGACCCGCGGCGCGCGGCGGCCAACCGGACGGCGGTCGAGCGGGTGCTGGCCGCGGGGTCCCACCTGGTCGACGTCCGGCCGGCCCGCGAGGTGCTCGGCCTCGACGACCGCACCCTGCTGCACTCCGGACCGCCGCTGACCTGGGAGGCCGCCTCCGGCCCGATGCGCGGCGCGCTGGTCGGCGCCTGCCTGTTCGAGGGGTGGGCGTCCGACGTCGAGGGCGCCGAGCGGCTGCTCGCCGCCGGCGGGGTCACGCTCGAGCCCTGCCACCACCACTCGGCCGTGGGCCCGATGGCCGGCGTCACCAGCCCGTCGATGTGGACGTGGTGCCTCGAGGACCCGGTCGGCGGCGGCCGCGCGTACTGCAACCTCAACGAGGGCCTGGGCAAGGTGCTGCGGATGGGCGCCTTCGACGAGGGGGTGCTCACCCGGCTGGCCTGGATGCGCGACGTCCTCGGCCCGCTGCTGGCGCGGGCGGTGCGGTCGATGGCCGAGCCGCTCGACGTCAAGGCCGTGCTCGCGCAGATGCTCCAGATGGGCGACGAGGGGCACAACCGCAACCGCGCCGGCTCCCTCATGGCGCTGCGCGAGCTGTCCCCGCCGCTGGTGGCGCTGGACGCGCCGAGGGGCGACGTCGCCGCCGCGCTGCGGTTCATCGGCGGCAACGAGCACTTCTCCCTCAACCTCGGCATGCCGACGGCGAAGCTCGCGATGGACGCCGCCCGCGACGTCCCCGGCTCGACGATGGTCACGGTGATGAGCCGCAACGGCACGGAGTTCGGCGTGCAGACCGCCGGCACCGGCGACCGCTGGTTCACCGGCCCCGCGCAGACGCCGGTGGGCCTGTTCCTCGGCGACTACGGCCCCGACGACGCCAACCCCGACATCGGCGACTCGGCGATCATGGAGACCTACGGCGTCGGCGGGTTCTCGATGGCCGCGGCCCCGGCGATCGTGCGGTTCGTCGGCGGCACGGTGCCCGACGCGCTGGCCACCACCGAGCGCATGTACCAGCTGACCCTGGCCGAGAACCCGGCGATGGCCATCCCGGTCCTCGGCTTCCGCGGCGCCCCGACCGGCATCGACGTGCTGTCGGTCGCGCGCACCGGCTGGCTGCCGCAGATCAACACCGGCATGGCCGGGCGGGTGGCCGGCACCGGTCAGGTCGGCGCCGGACTGGTGCAGCCGCCGCGGGAGTGCTTCGAGGGCGCGCTGTCCGCACTGGCGCAGGAGGCCCGCAGCGCCGCCTGACGGCCTTCCCGCGAGATCGGCGGTCTCGTGGCCATCAGCCGCTGATCGCCACGAGACCGCCGATCTCGATCGCCCTTGCCGCGGCCCGGGCCGCCCCGCCAGGCTCGGCCGCACGTGGAGCAGCACCTGGCCGAACGGCGAGCCGGACGACGACGCCCTCCGGCGCATGCGCGCACCGGAGAACGAGCTGCCGGTGGCCCTGCCGCAGAACGTGCTGGTGGCCCGCACGGACGACGCCGTGGTGGCCCTGCTGGGGATGCACGTCTGCTCGACGGGCCTGGCGTTCGACCTCAGCGTCCGCGTCCGGCCGGGGAGTCCGTCCGGGACCGAGCTCCACGACGTGCTCTGGCGGCACGGCCCCGGCGCGCCGCCGCTGCTGCTCGGGCTCGAGCTGGCCGACGGCACCCGGGTGGACGACGTCGGCGAGCCCGAGTGGGGCGGCGACGTCGTCTTCACCCAGACAAGTGGCTCGGGCAGCGAGTACTCCGTCGACCACTCGTGGTGGCTGTCCCCGGTGCCGCCGGCCGGGCCGCTGACGGTCGTCGTGTGGTGCCCGGAGCTCGGCCTGCCGGAGACCAGCACGGTGCTCGACGGGACGGCGATCCGCGTAGCCGCCGACCGGGTGGTCGCACTGTGGCCCTGGGAGCCGCCCCGACGGCGCGGCCCCGACCAGCCGCCGTCCCCGCCGGAGATCCCGGAGGACAGCTGGTTCGCCCGTCGCTGACCGCTAGGCGGGGCCGCAGGTGAGCAGGGTGTCGAGCGCGGCGCCGAGGCCGGTGCCCGCGGTCAGCGGCTCGGCGAAGGGCACGCGCAGGTCGTGGCAGCTGCCGTGCCCCTCGACGCGGAACCGCACGCCGAAGCGGTCCAGGCCGAGCAGGCGGACGGCGTCGCGGCGGCCGGCCCAGGCCTGCACCCGCTCGAGCAGGCGGTCCAGCGGCTCCCCGTGGCCGGCCGCCAGGTCCACGTCGTCCGGGCCCAGCGGGTCCGGCCGGGCGGCGGCGAAGTCGTCGGGGTCGATCTCGGACGTGGTGCCGGCGTCGGTGAGCAGCACCTCGGCCAGGTCGAGCCGGAGCAGCACCGCGCCCAGTCCCACGTCGAGCAGGACGTCGGAGGGGCGGACGTCGGCGAGGTCGAGCAGGCAGCGCTGCACGTCGGCCGGGTGCACCGGCGTGAGCCAGCCCGAGAGCTCCACCTGCCCGCGCACCGGGTGCCGCACGGCGAACGGCGAGCGGTCGATGACGGTGAGGCGGGCCGGCAGGTCGCCGAGCGGGGAGGTCCGCAGCGCCGCCGCCAGCCGTCCGTCCGCCGGGACGACGACCAGCACCTGCCCGGCAGCCGTCGTGCCGGCGACGGACAGCGCGACCGCGCCCACGCCGACCGCGTGCAGCGTCGCGGAGGCGCGGGCGGCGACCGTGCGGGCCCGCTCGGCCGGCGGGGGCTGCGGGATGGCGGTGCGGCGGGCCTCGGCACCGGGGTCGGCACCGGACTCGGCACGGGAGGGGCGGCCGGTGCTCATCGGATCACCTCGGGAGACGGTGGGCGGGAAAGTTGTAAGGTGAGCCTAACCAAACAACGGAGGTCCGTGTGAACACCCCGCGCCCGAAGGTCCGGCTCAGCCGCCGGCTCGGCCTGGCGCTCACCCCCAAGGCGGTCGGCTACTTCGAGCGGCGTCCCTACCCGCCGGGCGAGCACGGCCGCAAGCGCAGGCAGCAGAGCGACTACTCGACCCGGCTGCTGGAGAAGCAGCGGCTGCGCGCGCAGTACGACGTCAGCGAGACCCAGCTGCGCGCCGCCTTCGACCGGGCCCGGCGCACCGGCGGCAAGACCGGCGAGGCGCTCGTGCAGGACCTCGAGTCGCGGCTGGACGCCACGGTGCTCCGCGCCGGCTTCGCCCGCACGATCTACCAGGCGCGCCAGTTCGTCACCCACCGGCACGTGCTGGTCAACGGCAAGCGGGTCGACCGCCCCTCCTACCGGCTGCGCCCCGGCGACGTCGTGCAGGTCGCCGAGGGGTCCCGCACGAAGGAGCCGTTCCAGGTCGCCGCCGCCGGCGCGCACGCCACGGCCCCGGGCTACCTCGAGGTCCGCCTGGCCGACCTCACCTGCCGCGTCGACCGCGTGCCCTCCCGCGAGGAGGTCCCGGTGGTCTGCGAGGAGCAGCTGGTCGTGGAGTACTACTCCCGCTGACCCGGTTCCAGCACGGCCACGTCGTCGGCGAAGGCCAGCTGCGCGGCCGTCCGGCCCTGCAGGTCCTCGCGGGTCAGCCCGGCGACCATCTCCCGCACCAGGAACCCGCTGTCCGTGACGTCGAGGACGGCGAGGTCGGTGTAGACGCGGTCGACCACGCCGGCCGCCGTCAGCGGGTAGGTGCAGCGCGGCAGCAGCTTCGGCTCGCCGGACCGCGTGGTGTGCGTCGTCAGCACGAGCACCCGCTTCGCACCGACGGCGAGGTCCATCGCGCCGCCGACCGCCGGCGGGTGCGTGGCGTCGTCGGTGGCCCAGTTGGCCAGGTCGCCGGTCTCCGACACCTGGAAGGCGCCGAGCACGGTGACGTCGACGTGCCCGCCGCGCATCATCAGGAAGGCGTCGGTGTGGTGGAAGAACGCCCCACCGGGCAGCAGCGTCACCGGCTGCTTGCCCGCGTTGATCAGCTCGGGGTCCTCCTCGCCCGGCGCCGGGGCCGGGCCCATCCCGAGGATGCCGTTCTCGGAGTGGTAGACGACCTCCTTGTCCTCCCCGACGCAGTCGGCGACCAGCGTGGGCAGGCCGATGCCGAGGTTGACGTAGGCGCCGTCGGGGATGTCGCGGGCGATCCGGCCGGCGACGTCGCGGACGGCGAGCGGCCCGCTCACGCCGTACCTACCCGCACGACGCGGTCGACGAAGATCCCCGGCGTCACGATCGCCTCCGGGTCCAGCTCGCCGAGCTCCACGAACTCGTCGACCTGGACGACGGTGAGCGCGGCGGCCGCGGCCATCGTCGGGCCGAAGTTCCGCGCCGCCGTGCGGTAGACGAGGTTGCCCCAGCGGTCGGCGCGCGCGGCCCTGACCAGGGCGACGTCGCCCGGCAGGGGCTCCTCGAACACGTGCCGCCGTCCGTCGATGACCCGCACCTCCTTGCCCTCGGCCAGCCGGGTGTCGGCGCCGGTGGGGGTGAAGAACCCGCCGAGGCCGGCCGCCGCGGCCCGCATCCGCTCGCTGAGCGTCCCCTGTGGCACCAGCTCCAGCTCCACCTCGCCGGCCCGCCAGCGCTCCTCGAACCACACCGACCCGGCCGACCGGGGGTACGAGCAGACGATCTTGCGCACCCGCCGCTCGCGCAGCAGCGCGGCGACGTCGGTCTCGCCGGACCCGGCGTTGTTGGTGACGACGGTGAGGTCGGTGGTGCCCTGGTCGAGCAGCGCGTGCACCAGCTCCACCGGGACGCCGGAGGCGCCGAACCCGCCGACCAGGACGGTGGCGCCGTCCTCGATCCCCGCGACGGCGTCGGCCAGCGACCCGACCCGCTTGTCGATCACGTGTCCCTCCGATCGGTCGCCTGACGCTAACGGGCTGGCGCCCGGTCGGCCCGACCCGCCAGGCTGCGCGCCGTGTGGCACACCGGCTCCCCGGGCGACCACGACGGACACGACGACGACGTCCGCTGCCCCGAGCTCGGCATCGAGGAGGCGGCCACCGAGCCGGCCGGGACCCCCGCCGCCGGACCTCCCGCCGGGGTCGAGGTTCCGCGGCACGTGAGCAGCGACGTCGTCCGGGTCGGCAAGCGGCTCTCCTACGTGTTGCGCCACCGTCCCGACAGCGTCGGGCTGACCCTCGACGAGGCCGGCTGGGTGGACGTCGACGCGCTGCTCGCCGCGCTGGCCGCGTACGGGCTGCTCCTGACCCGGGCAGGGCTCGACCGTGTCGTCGCCGGCGACGACAAGGGGCGCTTCGCCTACGACGGGACCGGCCGCCGCATCCGGGCCAGCCAGGGCCACAGCGTGCCGGTGGCGCTCGGGTACGCGGCCGAGCCGCCGCCGGCGGTGCTCTTCCACGGCACGGTCGAGCGCGTCCTGCCGGCGATCGAGGCCGAGGGGCTGCAGCCGGGGCGCCGGCACGCGGTCCACCTGAGCCCGGACGTCGGGACGGCCCGCCGGGTGGGCGCCCGCCGCCGTGGGCGGGCCGTCGTCCTGCGGGTCGACGCTGCCGGGCTGGCGGCCACCGGGGCGGTGTTCACCCGCTCGGCCAACGGGGTGTGGCTGGTCGACGCGGTCCCCCCGCCCTTCCTGACCGTCCTCGACGACTGATCAGCACGGACGGCGAGCACCGCGTCGTCGTCGTCGGCGAGCTGGGCCCGGGCGTCGAGCCCTCCGCCGTCCGCCCCGGGCTGGACGCGATCGCCGCCCTGCCCGTGACCGGGTGTGCCGACGAGCGCGTCGGCTAGGACGCCGGCCTGCGCGCCGGCGGGTGGGACTTCTCCATCACCAGCGACCGGGTCGACGCCGAGGCCCCACCGGGTCCACGACCTCGGCGAGGAGCACAACCGCAGCCGCCGGGAGCTCGGCGAGCTGTGGCTGGGCCGCAACCCGCTGACCGACGTGACCCCGCTGCTGGCCCTCCTCGCGCTCACCGGTGTGGACCTCGAGGGGGTGCCGTCGAGCACGCCCGGGGTGGCCGCGCTGCAGGCCCGCGGCGTGTACGTCGGCGGCTTCGCCTGACCCGGCCGGTCCCCGGGGACCGGAGCCGACCGCAGTGGGCCCGGCGCCGCTGGAACGGGTCGCAGGCCCGCGCGGACAGCACGCCGTGGGGCCTCGTCCTGGCGTCCGCCGTCACCAGGCGCCGGCCGGAGGCGCGCTCCCGCGCCGCTGCGCCGACCTCACCGGCATCGTGCCGTCCCTCGTGTCCCGGCCGGTGTAACGGTCGTGTGTCACGGGGCGACCACCGGGCCGGACTGCCGATGAGGGCGGAGGACCGGTCGGCACGTCGGAGGGACACACCATGCGGTGGAGCGACCTACGCCTGGGGCTCCGCCTCGGCATCGGCTTCGGGCTGGTGACCCTCCTCGCCGTCGCGACCGCGTTCGTCGGGCTGCAGGGCGTGAGCCGGCTGCAGGACGCCACGGGCCAGCTGGCCACCGCCCGGTCGATGACCGAGGCGGCCGGCCAGGCGAAGTTCCGGACGGCGGACTTCGCCGGCTGGCAGACCGGCTACGCCTTCGACACGCTGCGCGGGGTCCCCGGGGCCACGGCCGACGACGTGGGCCAGCGCGCGGAGTTCCTCGCCTCCACCGAGGCCTTCACCGAGGACCTCGACCGGCTCGACGCGCTGCCCCTGACCGGCGCCGAGCGCGAGCACCTCGCCGCGACCCGGACGGCGTTCGAGGCCTATCTCGAGGTCGACGACCAGGTCATCGCCGGCTACCGCAGCGGCACCCCGCAGGCGACGGTCGCCGCCGGTGACCTCGCCTCCGGCGAGGCGCTCGAGCACTTCGCCGTCATGGCCGACAACGTGACGGCGCTGGTCACCTCCGTCCAGGAGCGCAGCGAGGACGCGGCCGCCGAGGCCACCGTCACCGCGCGGACCGTGCAGCGCACCCTCCTCCTCGTGGCCGCGCTCGCCGCCGTCCTCGCCGCCGTGCTGGCCTGGCTCATCACCCGCTCGGTGACCCGCCCGGTGCGGGCGATGGGCGACGTCCTCGCCGCCATGGCCGACGGCGACCTGCGGGTGCGCGCCGACGACGGCCGCCGGGACGAGATCGGCGACATGGCCGGCCGGTGCAACACCGCCCTCGACGCGTTCGCGGCGGCCCTGGGCCGCATGGACGCCAACGCGACCACCCTCGCCTCGGCGGCCGAGGAGCTGTCGGCCACCTCCGGCCGGATGAGCGAGACGGCGCAGGGGGCCGCGTCCCAGGCCGGGGTGGTCTCCGCGGCCGCCGACCAGGTGTCCGGCGGCGTGCAGACGGTGGCCGCGGGCACCGAGGAGATGGACGCCTCCATCCGCGAGATCGCCCAGAACGCCAGCGGCGCCTCCGCCGTGGCGGCCGAGGCGGTCGCCACGGCCCGGACGACGACGGACGCGGTGGCCGAGCTCGGTCGGTCCTCGGCCGAGATCAAGGACGTGGTGCGCGAGATCGCCGCGATCGCCGAGCAGACCGACCTGCTGGCCCTCAACGCGACGATCGAGGCGGCCCGCGCGGGCGAGGCCGGCAAGGGCTTCTCGGTCGTCGCCACGGAGGTCAAGGAGCTGGCCCAGGAGACCGCCCGGGCCACCGGGAGGATCGCCCGCCGGGTGGAGGCCATCCAGGCCGGCACCGGGGCGGTGATCACGGCCATCGAGGGGATCTCCGAGATCGTCGGCCGGATCAACGACGCGCAGACGACCATCGCCGCGGCCGTCGAGGAGCAGACCGCGACCACCAACGAGATGTCCCGCAACGTCTCCGAGGTCGCCACCGGCGCCGGGGAGATCGCCCGCAACATCGGCACCGTGGCGCTGGCGGCCGAGGAGGCCACGTCGGGGGCGGGGCAGACCGCGCAGGCCGCCGAGGAGCTCTCCCGGATGGCGGGGGAGTTCACCGCCCTGGTCGGCCGCTTCCGCTACTGAGCCGGGCGGCCCGAGGGCGCCGGTCCGGGGCCCGGACCGGCGGCCTCGCTCAGGCCCGGACGATCGCGGCCACCGGGCCGCCGCCCGACGGGCCCTGGTGCACCGCGGCCACCGAGACGAACACCGCCGGGTCACCGGTGACCGAGGCCGCCACCCCGCCGACGGTGGCCTTGATCTGCCGGTGCCAGAAGACGTCGGAGTCGTCGAGCATCGCGTTGCGCCGGCCGCGGACGTAGCCGGTCGGGTCGGCCTCGCACTTGAGGAAGACGTTGACCAGCCGGTCGCCGAGGTCGCTGGGGTGCGGGCGCTCGGGCAGCTCCAGGCCGGCGTCGCGGATCGCGTTCCAGATGCCGTCCTGGTCCAGCGCGTCCGTCATGACGGAGTGCCCGATCCGGTAGGCGCCGCCGTGCCCGCGGGCGTTGCCGACCACGACGATCTGCGCCCGGTCCAGCTCGACGCCCGACGAGCAGGAGGCGACGGCGCTGAACAGGGACAGGTCGCGCATGACCTGCTTCTGCTCCGGCATCTCGATCTCGCCGAGCGCCACCGCGATGCCCAGCGCCGTCGTGCCGTTGGACAGGTCCATCGAGCCGTGCGGCTCGTCGTAGTACGTCTCCTGGCCGCGGGCCTTGGCGTCGCGGATGGTCTCGATGGTCAGCAGCGGCGTCTTCGTCTGCACGTAGTGGACGTCGGCCGGGTCGGTGATGCCGGCCTCGGCCATCGCCCGCCGCACGCCCTCGGCGACCTTCTCCACCATCGTGATCCGGCCGATGTCCTCGGGCAGCAGCGCGTCGCTCATCGCGAAGCCGACGGTCAGCCGCGGCTCGTCGGTCTTCTCGACGGCGTCCTCCGGCAGCGTGGCGAAGACCGTCGCGTGCGGGCTGATGACGCCGTCCGTGCCGCCCGACCACACGATCGGGATCTCCCCGACCTCCTCCTTCGACCGGCTGCCCTTCTCCAGCAGCACCTCGCGGAAGGCGCGGTCGGCGATGATCCGGGTGTAGTCGTTGACCCCGCCGTTGCCCTCCGTCTTGCCGATGACGGCGACGACCCGGTCGGCCTCCATGACGCCCTCGTCGACGAGCTTCGCCAGCTCGGAGGCGTCGCTGACGTTGTGCAGCGGGACCTTGCGGACCTCGATCGGTGCGGGCACGGGTGCTCCTCTAGCTGGCGGTGATGACGGTGCCGACGTCGTCACCGCGGACGGCGTCGGAGATGGACTCGAGGCAGGTGATGACGGCGCGGCCACCCGGGTGCCCGTCGACGAAGCGCAGCGCGGCCTCGACCTTGGGGCCCATGCTGCCGCGCGCGAACTGGCCGGCAGCGGCGTGCCCCCGCAGCTCGTCGGCGGTGACCCGGCGCAGCGGCCGGGCCGACGGCGTCCCGAAGCCGACCATCACGCTCGCGACGTCGGTGGCGATGACCAGGGTGTCGGCGACCAGCTCGCGGGCCAGCAGCGCGGCGGTCAGGTCCTTGTCGACCACGGCCTCGACCCCGCGCAGGGCCGCGCCGTCGGCGCCGTCGTCGACCACCGGCACGCCCCCGCCGCCGGCGCAGACGACGACGAACCCGGCGCCGGCCAGGGCGGCGATCGCCGGGGTGTCGACCACCGACCGCGGCTCGGGGGAGGCGACCACCCGACGCCAGCCGCGCGGGCCGCGGTCCTCCCAGGTCTGGCCGAGCGCGACGAAGCGGGCGGCCTGCTCGGCGGGCAGGTAGCGGCCGACCGGCTTGGCCGGGGACGCGAAGCCGGGGTCGGCGGGGTCGACCAGCGTGCGGGTGACCAGTGCCGCCGTGCGCTGCGGCAGGCCGCGGGCGGCCAGCGCCGCGTCGAGCTCGTCGGCCAGCGTGAAGCCGATCGTCGCCTGGGTCTGGGCGACGTTCCAGTCCAGCGGCACGGGCGGGACCTCGTGCGCGGCCAGCTCGTTCTTGACCAGCAGGTTGCCGACCTGCGGCCCGTTGCCGTGGGTGAGGACGACGTGCGCGCCGGTCGCCACCACCTCGGCCACGTGCCGTGCCGCGACGGCGATGGCCTCCCGCTGGGCGACCGGCGTCGCCGAGCCGTCCGGGCCGGTCATGGCGTTGCCCCCGAGGGCGACGACGACGCGGCGGGAGGTCATCCGGCGACCCTACTGCCGGATGCCTTAGTGGTGAAGCATCCCGTCGTCGGCCGGTGCCCAGCTGGCGGCATCGGCGCCGCCGTCGCGCACGCGCCGGCCGCCGAGGGCGCCTCCGTCGTCGTCAGCGGCCGGGACGCCGCCCGCGGCGGGGCCGTCGTCGGTGGGATCACCGCGGCCGGCGGGCGGGCGGTCCTCGTCCCCGCGGACCTGGGCGGGTCCTACGCCGACCTGCGCGCCTCCGCCGCCGCCGCGACGGCCGCGTTCGGCGGTCGGGTCGACGTCCTGGTCAGCAATGCCGGCATCCACCCGGTCGGTCCCACCGCCGACCTGGCCGACGCCGACCTCGACGCGATGCTCGCGGTGAACGTCCGCGCCCCGCACGTCCTGGTCGGCGAGCTGGTGCCGGCGATGGCCGAGCGCGGCTCGGGCGTGGTGGTCACCGTGGGCTCCTGGATGGCCGTGGTCGGCAGCCCGATGACCGCGATGTACACCGCCACCAAGGCCGCCGACGCGCAGCTGACCCGCAGTTGGGCCGCCGAGTTGGGACCGCGCGGCGTCCGGGTCGACACCGTCGCCCCCGGCGTCACCCTGACCCCGGGCAACGCGTCGGCGCGGCCGGTGCTCGACGCCATGACCGCCGCGACGCCGGCCGGCGTCGTCGTGCGCCCCGAGGACGGCGCCCGGGGGGTGGTCCACCTGGCCTCCGGCGACGCGGCGATGGTGCACGGGACGACGCTGTACGTCGACGGCGATCACCGCGACGCGGCCGGGCTGACCGTCCGCGGTGCCGTCCTCAGCGGTGCCAGAGGTCGAAGCGGTCCCGGCCCGGGCGGAAGCCGGCCGCCTCGACGACGTCGACCGCGAGGTCGAACCGCTGGCCCACCGCGGCCGACTGGTGGGCGTCGCTGCCGAAGCTCACCGCCTCGCCGCCCTCCTCGCGGAACCAGCGCACCTGGTCGGCCGAGGCCAGCGGGCTGCTGGTGTTCACCTCGAGCGCCCTCCCGGTGCGGGCGAGGGCGCGGAACACCGCCCGGTACTCCTCCTCGTAGTCCTTCTCGACGTAGCGGTGCGAGCCGCCGGGCCAGTACCGCCGCGGGAAGTCAACGTGCGCGAGCACCTGGAAGACGTCGCTGCTCTCCACCATGTCCACGACCTCGGCGAGGTAGCGGCGCATCGTGCCGTCGGCGTCCTGGTAGAGCAGTTGCCCGACGCCGTAGAGCCGCCCGCCGGAGCTCAGCGAGTGCAGCGAGCCGAGGACGCGGTCCACCGGGGCGTCGTGCAGGTGGGCGGCGACGCTGGCGGAGAACAGGTGCGGCTCGCCGGCCTCGATGCCCGACCAGATGCGCAGCTCGGGGAACCGCTCGCGGACCTCGGCCAGCTCGGCCCAGTAGCCCTCGGTGTCGATCGGCTGGTGGCGGGAGGCGTGCCGGTCGACCAGCCCGAGCGTGGTGGCGCGGTCGTCGGGTCCCCAGACGGTGAAGTCGAGGTGCTCGGTGAAGGCGATCGCCGGCAGCCCCAGCGCCACCGCCTTCTCGCAGGCGCGGGCCATCGTCACCGAGCTGGGCGTGTCCCACGACCACCCGGTGTGCACGTGGTTGTCCGGCGGCCGCATCGTCCCCATCCTGCCCGCCGTCCCCAGGTCCCGCGCGCGAGGGCCGGGGTGTCGGCGGCCGCACCTACTGTCGGGACCCATGACCACTGCCGCGCCGACGTCCGACCTCGCCGTCGAGGCGCTCGCCGTCCTCCGGGAGCTGACCGGCCGGCCCGACGCGGGGTTCCGCGAAGGCCAGGACGCCGCCGTGGCCGCGCTCGTCGAGCGCTCCGAGCGCGCGCTGGTCGTGCAGCGCACCGGGTGGGGCAAGTCGGCGGTCTACTTCGTCTCCACCGCGCTGCTGCGCCGGCGCGGCGCCGGCCCGACGCTGCTGGTCAGCCCGCTGCTGGCACTGATGCGCGACCAGGTGGCCGCCGCGGCCCGCGCCGGCATCCGGGCCGTCGAGATCTCCAGCGCCAACGCCACGGAGTGGGACGACGTCGCCGCGCGCCTGGCCGCCGACGACGTCGACGTCCTGCTCGTCTCGCCCGAGCGGCTGACCAACCCGCGCTTCCGCGAGGAGCAGCTGCCCGGGCTGGTCGCCCGCTGCGGTCTGCTCGTCGTCGACGAGGCGCACTGCGTCTCCGACTGGGGCCACGACTTCCGCCCCGACTACCGCCGCATCCGCGACCTGCTCGGCACGCTGCCGGCCGGCACGCCGGTCCTGGCCACGACGGCCACGGCCAACGAGCGCGTGGTGGCCGACGTCGCCGAGCAGCTCGGCGCCGGCGGCGTCGGCGTGACCACGGTCCGCGGCCCGCTGGCTCGCGACTCGCTGCGTCTCGGCGTCCTCCGCCTGCCCACCGACCGGGCCCGGCTGGCCTGGCTGGCCGCCCACCTCGGCGACCTGCCGGGCAGCGGCATCGTCTACACCCTCACCGTCTCCGCGGCCGAGGAGACGGCGTCCCTGCTGCGCGACGCCGGGCACGACGTGCGCGCCTACACCGGCCGCCTCGACGACGCCGACCGCAAGGACGCCGAGGAGGCGCTGCGGGAGAACCGGGTGAAGGCGCTGGTCGCCACCTCGGCGCTGGGCATGGGCTTCGACAAGCCCGACCTCGGCTTCGTCGTCCACCTCGGGGCGCCGTCGTCGCCGGTCAGCTACTACCAGCAGGTGGGCCGCGCCGGCCGCGCCGTCGAGCACGCCGACGTGCTCCTCCTGCCCGGGCCGGAGGACCTCGCGATCTGGCAGTGGTTCGCCACCTCCTCCATGCCGCGGGAGGACCACGCCGCCGCCGTCCTCACCGCGATGGCCGACGGGAAGGCGTGGTCGGTGGCGCGGCTGGAGACCGTCGCCGACGTCCGCCGCTCCCGGCTGGAGCTGCTGCTCAAGGTGCTCGCCGTCGACGGCGCGGTGGAGCGGGTGCAGGGCGGGTGGCGGTCCACCGGGCGGCCGTGGGTCTACGACGCCGACCGCTATGCCCGGGTGGCCCGCACCCGGGAGGCCGAGCAGCGGGCGATGATCACCTACGCGAAGCCGGTGGACGAGGCGCGGTGCCGCATGGCCTTCCTCCAGGAGGCGCTCGACGACCCGACCGCCGCGCCCTGCGGCCGCTGCGACGTCTGCGCCGGCCCCTGGTACCCGACCGAGGTCCCCGAGGGTGCCGCGCAGGCCGCCTCCGCCGCGCTCGACCGCCCCGGCGTCGAGCTGGCGCTCCGCGCGCAGTGGCCCACCGGTGCCGACCGGCTCGGTGTCACGGTCAGGGGCAAGATCGCGCCGGGCGAGCAGCTCGACCCGGGCCGGGCCGTCGCCCGCCTCACCGACCTCGGCTGGGGTCAGCGGCTGCGCACCCTGCTCGGTGACGACGGCGTGGGCGGCACGGTGACCCTCGATCTCGAGGCCCCCGGCCTGGAGGAGGACCCGGACGCCGCCTTCGACAGGAAGGACCCCGCTGCCCCCCACGCCTCGCAGGCTCGGCGCGGGCCCCTGCAGCGGGGCCACGACGTCCCGCCCGACGAGGACCTGCTGCGGGCGTGCGGGCGGGTGCTCGGTGCCTGGGACTGGGCCGAGCGACCCGCTGCGGTGGTGGCGGTTCCCTCGCGCCGCCGGCCGCGGCTGGTGACCGGGGTCGCGCATGGGCTGGCGCGGATGGGCCGGCTGCCCTACCTCGGTGAGCTCTCCCTGGCGCACGGGGGGCCGACCGGCGGGCCCGGGGGCAACAGCGCCTTCCGGCTGGCAGGGGTGTGGCAGCGGATCGTCGTCGGCCCGGAGCTGCGGGCACGGCTCGACGAGCTCGGCCCGGTGCCGGTGCTGCTGGTCGACGACCTCGCCGACTCCCGCTGGACGATGACGGTGGCCGGACGGGAGCTGCGGCTGGCCGGCGCCTCGCGCGTCCTGCCCTTCGCCCTGGCCCTCACTGCCTGAGGGCTCGTACACACGTTCGATCCCGCGTAGCCTGCCGCCATGTCGCTCGCACACCAGCCGTCGATGTGGGACGTCGCCGAGGAACCCTCCCTGGCCCCGCTCGCGCCCACCCGGCACCGGCTCGGCCGCGGGGCGTGGGTCGACCACCTGCCCGGGTGGGTGCGGGGTTCCGACGCCGTCCTCGAGGTACTGCTCGGGGACATCGGCTGGCGGGCCGACCGGCGGCAGATGTACGACCGCGAGGTGGCCGTGCCTCGGCTGCTCCGGTGGTACGGCCGGGACGAGGCGCTCCCGCACCCGCTGCTGGCCGAGGCCCGCGAGACGCTCGACGCGCACTACGCACCGGAGCTGGGCGAGCCCTTCGTCACGGCCGGCATGTGCCTGTACCGGGACGGCCGGGACAGCGTCGCCTGGCACGGGGACCGGCTGGGACGCAGTCGGACGCAGGACACGATCGTCGCCATCGTGTCGTTCGGTTCCCCCCGGCCGCTGCTGCTGCGTCCGGTCGGCGGTGGCGAGACGCGCCGCTTCCCCGTGGGGCACGGCGACCTCGTCGTCATGGGCGGCTCCTGCCAGCGCACCTGGGAGCACTGCGTCCCGAAGACGACGAAGCCGGTGGGGCCACGCGTGAGCGTGCAGTTCCGTCCGGCCGGAGTGGCCTGAGGAAGGACCCCGCCCTCCCGACCCCTCGCAGGCTCAGGGCGGTGCGCAGGACGGGGTCGAGGGCACCTCCTGCAGGACCCCTCCGAGGGCGTGTATCGTTCTCTCCGCACCACGCGAGAACGGACCGGGCCGCCAGCCTGGTCAACCGCCGGATGGGCCCTCGAGGCCCGACTGCTGCGGAGCGGGTGTACAGTGAGGACACCGCCTCGGACAACGGCCCACAAGGCCGGACTACGAGC